>JAUYBG010000005.1 GCA_030693205.1 bacterium | reverse complement strand
TTTCGGGATCCATGTGTTATAGATCCTGAAATAAATTCAGGATGACAAATCCGAGCCTATTTCTAGGCTCGGATTTTTATATTCCAATAATTTCCACAATCTTATTCCTCGACATCTCGCCTTTAATTATCCTAATCTGCGATTTTGATACTTTGAAATATTCCGCCAAAAGCTCGATCATTTTCTTGTTCGCCTTGCCCTGTTCCGGCGCCACCGTCACATAAACTTTATACAACTCGCCGTCATTCGCGTCTACGCCTCCCAATGCCAAAACCGCTTGCTTTTCTACCTTGTTCGCTTTCGCATGCGGCGTAATATGACAAATTATTTTCATAAAATATTACATTCATCCCATCATTTTATCAAACTCCCCGCTCTCGATCGCCTCGATCATTTTCGGCGCGATCATTTTCACCATTTGTTTTTTTTGCCAATCGCTCATTCCCTTCCACTGCTTGATTATCATTCCCATCTGAGGATTATCCGGAATTTTTTCCTCGCCGGACGCCAATTTATCAATCGCTTTGTAAATAAAATCTTCTTTCTGCTCATCGTTCATTTTCTTAAAAGCGACTTTAAAAAGCCCCATTGTAATTTTGTTCTTTCCTAAAAAATCCAGAATTCCCATATAATTTATTTTATTTTAATAATTTAGTTATTGAATTTACAAATCAATTAATGTTTATCTTGTCTTTGATTTAAGATTTAAGAATAATGATTAATTGGGGTTTCATTCGTTAATCGTAAATCGTTTAAATTTTCCTTTCGACTTAAATTCCTCTAATCTCCACTTTCACTTTCCCTTTTAAAATTCCTGCCATCTCTTTTAGCTCCCCATCAGGATACGGCTTGATTTTCTCAAACTTTTTATCCAAAGTCTTAAGCGGACGAAATTGCTGAATAGCGTAAGATAACACTTTTTCCAAAACCCCCAAATCTTCCAGCCATTCTTTAATTTTAACAAAGTCTTCTTTTATTATCAACCCCGGCACCGCCGTGGTACGAAACTCCATGGAAACGCCGGCGGCAACGATCATTTTTAATGTTCTTTCAATATTTACTGTTTTGATTTCCGCATTTACAGTCTTGCGGTATTTTTCCGGCGAATTTTTTATATCAATGGCAAAATGATCAATAAGCTTTCTTTTGATAAGTTTTTCGATCATATCGGGATTAGTGCCATTGGTATCCAGCTTTACCAAAAAACCCATTTTTTTTATTTTTTCGATAAATTCCGGCAAATCCTGCCAGATGGTCGGTTCGCCGCCCGTAACGCACACCCCGTCCAGTTTTCCTTGCCGTTCGCCCAAAAAATCGAAAAATTCTTTTTCGCTGATTTGCGGCTGATCCTTTAATAATTCCGGGCTCACCAATTCCGGATTATGGCAGAATCCACAGCGGAAATTGCAGCCACTCAAAAAAACAACCGCGCTGATCTTGCCCGGATAATCGATTAAGCTAAATTTTTGTAAACCGCCAATAATCACAGTATCGAGTATCAGGTATTATGTATTAAGTATAATTTAATTTCTGTTTTATACCTAATACTTGATACTTAATACCTGATACAAAAAACTCTTACAAATAGCTTAAATAAATAATTCAAAAAATCCAGTTTTATTCCTTCATTTTATTCCCCTGCAATATATTCTTTTCTTTCCTCAAATTCCTGCTTTTTCCCGTTATTCCATTGCTGAACCGGCCGTAAATAGCCCACGACCCGGGAATAAACTTCACAGGGCTGCTTGATAACGCATTTGGGGCATTCAAAATGCTCACCGTCAATATATCCATGCTGAGGGCAAATACTGAAAGTCGGAGTTAAAGTTAAATAAGGCAGTTTATATTTCGTAAAAACCCGTTTCACTAAATTCTTAGCCGCTTCTCCGTTCGGAAGCCTTTCACCTAAAAATCCATGGAAAACCGTGCCGCCGGTATATTTAGTCTGAAGTTCGTCCTGATTATCCAAGGCATTAAACAGATCATCCGTTGTCCCAACCGGCATATGAGTGGAGTTGGTATAATATGGCTGAACTTTGGCGTTCTTATCTTTGACTATTTTTTCTCGATTGACTTTATTCATAGTTGAAATGAATCAAGAATCAAGAATTAGGAATCAATCCGCCGGCCAGCGAACATGATTCGTGATTCGTAATTCATAATTCGCTTAATATTTAGCAAATTATTATTTCTAGCCTTGTTGTAAATATAGTGTACACCTTAGCTGCTTTAAAACAACTGGGCACTCACTGTTTGTTTCTGCACCTTGGTGTTAACCAGACTAGCCACTAAATCCGCTTTTTCGTCTTTAGTATCCGGAACCGCTTTCGTCTTCGCCAAATCAATCTCGTTAGCACTGATAATTTCCGGATAACGCTCTTTGTCCGCTTTAGCCAACCGGAATGACGTACCTTCGCCAGGAGTCGCTTCCAAATTATACAGATTGCCCGTATCTTTTTGATAGACGACCATTTTATCGCGCATAAAATCCAGAATTTCAAGCGCTAATTTTTTCCCCTCAAGATCATTGATTCCTTCGCCCATAAAATTAACAAGCAATTCGTTCATTCCAATTATTCCGATAGTGGAAAAATGATTTCCCCAAAACTGGCCTCTTTTCTTTTTAATATTCTGCAGATAATGGCGGCAATAAGGGTACAATCTCTGATCGGTAAAAGATTCAAGGGTTTTGCGTTTTATCTCAAGACTTTCTTTTGCCAACTCCATTAATTTTTCCAACCTGCTCAACAATTCTTCTTTGGTATTTGATAAGTAGCCGATTCGCGGCAAATTAAGAGTAACCACGCCAACTGAACCGGTCAATGGATAAGCGCCAAATAATCCGCCGCCGCGCTTATAAAGTTCGCGATTATCAAGCCTTAAGCGGCAACACATACTGCGCGCGTCTTCCGGATTCATATCGGAATTAATAAAATTACTGAAATAAGGAATGCCATATTTGGCGGCCATTTCCCAGATCGGCTCCCAATAAGGATTATTCCAATCAAAATCCTTGGTAATATTATAAGTTGGTATCGGAAAAGTAAAAACCCTTCCTTGCGCGTCCCCTTCCAGCATTACTTCGGCAAAAATTTTATTTAAAATATTCATCTCTTCCTGAAAATCTTTATACTGTTCTTTTTGCGGCACTCCGCCAATAATTACCGCCTCTTCCCCCAGTGTCTTGGGAGGAATCAGATCCATGGTCAAATTCGTAAATGGAGTCTGAAAACCGACGCGGGTGGGAACATTCATATTGAAAATAAATTCTTGAAAAGCCTGTTTTATGCCTTGCTGAGTCAGTCCGTCATATCGTATGTAAGGAGCCAGCAGAGTATCAAAATTCGAGAAGGCCTGCGCGCCCGCCGCCTCGCCCTGAAGAGTATAAAAGAAATTTACAATTTGCCCCAAAGCGGTGCGAAAATGCTTGGGCGGCTTGCTTTGGATCTTGCCGATTACTCCGCCAAAACCTTGAGTCAGAAGATCCTTCAAATCCCAGCCGCAGCAATAAACCGCCAAAATGCCCAAATCATGAATATGAAAATCGCCGTCTTCATATGCCCGCCGAACAGCTGGCGGATATATTTTTTCCAGCCAATATTTGGTCGTGACAATATTAGCGATATAATTATTCAACCCTTGAAGAGAGTAGGCCATATTGCTATTTTCTTTCACTCTCCAGTCTATTTCCCGCAAATAATCATCCACGAACATATTGGAATTTTTCAATAATTTTTCGCCCTCTCGCAAAAATCTATGCTGTTCTCTGTAATTAATATACGCCCGCGCGGTTTTAAAAAGATTATTTTTCATCAGCACTTCTTCCACCACATCCTGAATTTGCTCCACCGTAGGAACTATATGGCCGTCAAAACGAATTTCCAAAATCGCCAAAACCTCTCCGGCCAGTTCGCGGGATTTTCTTTTTAGATCACTGACCTCAGCCGAGGCGGAAATCGCTTTTATAATAGCGCTGTAAATTTTTCCCTCATCAAAATCCACAATGCGCCCGTCGCGTTTCTTGATTTGATTCGATTTAATCGTATATTCATTTTTCTTAAGCATAATCTTTAAGCTAAATAAATAAAAACCAAAATGCAATATGTTAATTTTAAAAATATTTTGCTAAACTTTTAATTTTTTCCTGATGAATGCCGGCACGTCAAGTTCATCAGAACTTTGGATCGCGTCCACCCTCGAATCAAACTTTTTAATCTTTGGCTCAAATACTCTTTCTTCCGGTTTTTCATCCAACTTTTTGTTCGGCAAGATCTCTTCCAAGGTTTTTTCAAGGTTTCTTTCTTTAAATAAAACCGAGGCCATTCTTCCTTCGCTGCCAAAACCCGTAGCGATCACGATGATCTTCAGTTCGCCTTTCTTGATACTGTCATCAATTACCGCTCCAAAAATAACTTTCGCGTCGGGAGCGATCGAAGAAGTGATTATTCTGGCCGCCTCGTTTATTTCGATCATTCCCAGATCAGCGCCGCCGGAAATATTGAACAAAACGCCTTTTGCTCCATCAATAGAAAGCTCGAGCAATGGGCTGTTTATCGCCGCTTTTGCCGCTTCTACCGCGCGATTCTCCCCGGACGCAATTCCTATTCCCATCAAAGCGGATCCGGCGTCTTTCATAATTGTTTTAACATCATTAAAATCCACATTGACAATTCCCGGAATAGTGATCAGGTCGGAGATACCTTGCACAGCCTGCTTTAAAATATTATCAACTGTCTTGAAAGCATTGATCAACGAAGTTTTTTTATCAATTATCTGAAGCAAGCGTTCGTTGGGAATAACAATAATCGTATCAACTTTATTTTTTAGCTGTTCAAGCCCTTCCTCGGCTATGCGCGCTCTCTCAGCTCCTTCAAAAGTAAAGGGCTTTGTAACTACCGCCACGGTTAAAGCGCCAATTTCACGAGAAACTTCGGCAATAATCGGCGCGGCGCCTGTTCCCGTTCCTCCTCCCAATCCGCAAGTAATGAAAACCATATCAGCGCCCTTTAATACTTTTTCAATGTCTTTCTTGCTTTCCTCGGCTGCCGCTCTGCCCAGCTCGGGATTCATTCCCGCGCCTAATCCTCTGGTCAAAGACCGGCCAATATGTATTTTTTCAGTTGCCTGACTGTGATGCAATGCTTGAGCATCGGTATTAACGGCAATAAAATCAACGCCCTTGATCCTTCCTCCGATCATACGGCTAATGGCATTATTACCGCTTCCTCCCACGCCTATGACTTTTATCCTGGCAAACGTTTCAATTTCTGGTTTTACTTCTGGCATAATATTAATTTTACTTATTATCTGCTGTCGGGTGATTTAATTATATCTCAAAATAAATTTTAGGCAAGGATAAAAAAATAATTATCCAAAAAAAAACTTGACAAAAAAATTTAATCGTCTTTTATAAATTTTTAAGGAAGGAAATTCTTGAACAAACCGACTATTTTTTTAAATGTTCTCTTGACCATCTCGATTACCGGAGAATCTTCCTGATCCCCCTGATCCATTTGCCACAATACGATGCCGGTGGCTGTCGCAAAGGACGGATCGGAAATTTTATCGACAATTCCGCCTAAATCGTTTATTACGCCTATTTTTACCGGCAGCCTTAGGGTCTTTTTCGCCAAATCAATTGTTCCGGGAATTTTAATTCCTCCTCCCGTAAGCACCGCACCCTCGGGAAGCATACCGTCTTTGCCGATATATTTAAGCTCTTTGTTTACGTGTTCAAATATCTCTTCCAGCCTCGCTTCGATTATCTCGGCTAAATAATTCCTTGAAATATAGACATCGTCGGTTTGCGAATCATAATCTTTGAGGTTTATCTTATCTTTCTTGCTTATGTCTGAAGCGACAGCGTAACCGAAATCTCTTTTTATTTTTTCTGCCGCATCAATCGCGATCCTGAGGCCGATTGCGATATCGTTTGTTATATGCGCTCCTCCGATTGAAATGATTTTCGTGTGCAATAGAGATCCTTCTTCGTAAACCGCCATTCCTGTGGTTTCAGCTCCTATATCGATCAAAACCACCCCAAGCTCTTTTTGTCTTTTTCCAAGAACCGACCTGGCCGCGGCCAAAGGCGCCAGAACGAAAGGCTTTTCCGCTACCTCCAAACCGGACTGATTGATCACTTTGATTAAATTTTTAATAAAAGAATAATTGCCGCTGACGATCAGAACATTGGCTTCCAGCTTCATGCCATGCATGCCAACGGGGTCTTTTATATTTTTCTCGTTATCAACTATATAACTTGTTGGAATAACATGGATGATCGCTTTATTCGGGGGAAGTGAAACTGCCTGAGCCGTATCGATCGCTCGATTCACGTCTTCCTGGCTGATCTCGCTATCCGCCCGGCTCACCGCGATCACAGACTTGCTTTTTTGCAATGAAATATGCTCGCCGTTTATGCAGGATACGATGCGGTTGATCTGAACGCCACTGGCGCGCTCGGCCTGTTCCAAACAATTGGAAATATCCGTGGCAACGCCTTCAAGATCAACGATAATACCCTTCCTTAATCCCGAGGAAGGAATCGTGCTAACCCCCACAATAATAGGTTTTTTATTGCCACTTGACTGTTCCGCCACGACGATTCTGACCGCAGACGTGCCGATATCAAGTCCGGCTATTATATTAGACCGAAACATAAAGTAAATGATTAGAAACTATTGCAAAATTAAATAATAAATATTTAACTCTTTGTTTTTACCGTTTCCCTTGTAAATAAATCTCAAAACCTAAGCACCAAAACCCAAACAAACCTCAATTTTCAAATCTCAAAACCTAAAGGATCTTTTGTAAGCTGAAATTTAGAATTTGATTGGGATTTGAGATTTATGATTTGGAGCTTACGCTAATTATATCAAATTTTGAAAAATATAGCGAGAGTGATCAAAGAAGACATAACGCCGATGACCAATACCGCCGACGCCCCCAAATCCTTAATATTTCTTAATATTTCTCTCTCGTCATGACAAACGTTTTTATGGCTTGTTTGAGCCTCATCAGCACAACTAAGATGGTTTACTTCCGTTAAAAAATCCGTTATTCTTTCGAAAATAGTATTAATAATTTCAATCAATAAAATGATCAAAAAAATAAAACTGATAAAAATTATTTTTATCCAGCTAACTTCATAGAAAAACAATAAAATAGTAACCACGATAATGCCTATGACCTCCAGGCGAAAATTTTGTTCTGTTTCCAATAAATGCGCAAGGCCCCTTCCGGCGTAATAAAAACTTTTTGTAAATTTTTTTAGGTTGACCATGGGTTTTATTAAATTTATATTATTGTATAAAAATATTTTTTCCGGAAAAGCAATAACGTTTATAGCTTCTTAACAATAATTTTTCCCAGTATTTTTTCCTGCAATCCAAGCATTTTTTTCTCTTGGTCGGCGTTTTTTTCGTGATCGTATCCCGCCAGATGCAAAATTCCATGAATTAATAATCTGGCTGCTTCTTCTCGAATCGAATAACCATATTGCCGCGCCTGGCGCGAGGCAACCGGATAACAAATAAATATTTGCCCCAAATGGATAATATCATCCGGCGGAGCAATAAAATTAAATTTATTTTTTTGGTTTTCGAATGACAGCACGTCGGTCGCTTTGTTTTTTCCCCGCCAAATTCGATTTAATCCTTTCATTCTTTTCTCGCCGATTATAACCAGGCTGATCTCGATTTTTTTAGCGCTTTTTGCCAACTTCGGCAAATTTTCTAAAGTTTTACCGGCAATTGATCGAAAAAATTTTTCATCAACCTTGGATTTAGTCAAATTCTTGATTAATAACATGATCATCCAAAATATTTTATCGCATTTTAAATTAAAAAAAGCTTTATTTAGAAAGCAATTCTTTTACAATTCCGCTGACCATTGTTCCGTCAGCCTTGCCTTTTACTTCGGGCATTATAGAAGCCATAACGCGCCCCATTTCCTTGACCGAACTCGCGCCTGTTTTACCGATCGCATCGCTGACTATCTTCCTGACTTCAGCCTCGCTTAATTGAGGAGGCAAATAGATCGCCAAAACCGCCATTTCCGCTTTCTCTTTTTCAACCAGATCAAGCCGATTGGCTTTTTCAAATTCGCTGATCGAATCTTTTCTCTGCTTGATCTGAGACGAAATAACTCCGATCACTTCTTCGTTCGACAAAATGCTCTCCTTTTCTAAGTTTACTTCTTCCGAACCCTTGCTGAGTTTTGCCCTTTTGATAATTTCCGCATTCTTGATCGCTGCATTCAAGCTTCTTAGTACTAAAGATTTTACTTTGTCTTTTCCTTTAACCGCGATTATCAAGTCTTGACTGATCCGCTCTTTTAAGGAGTTTGCGTTAGAAATATTATTTTCCATTTTTTTAATTTAGTATATTATTTTGTAAAATTTTAATTTCTAGCGGGACAAGTTTTTTACCGGCTTTATAAAGGGAAGATAAAAAATATTCACCTTCCCTCTAAAAACCAATTTCAGGTCTTATTTATTTTTCTTCAGCATATGTTTAAAAAGCCGCTTATCGCGAATATCAAATTTTTCCTCATCTTTGCCAAGCTTTCTAAGCTGCTCTTTAATCTCGGAAATTTCCTGGCGCATTTTAGCTTCTCGGTGAACCCTTAATTTGCTTTTCGGACCCACAAAAAATCTCGTTTTTCGAGCATTTAACAAAACACCGCTTTGCTGAATTTTTCGAGTAAAACGCCTGATAAGACTGCCGGCTGTTTCTTTTTCTCTCCTTTTTACTTCAACCATAAATCACACCTCACTTTCAATATTTTAAAATATATTCCGCCGATGCGGGGATTTACCCCGGTACCAATCTCTTTGTGTAATTATAAATTGTATAATAAATAGCTTTTTTCTCTTATTATACTGATTTTTTAATTTTACAGAAAGATTGGTACAGGGGTTTATATAATACAATAAAGTTAACTAAATGTAAAGCTAGCTTATTTTAAAAAAATAAATTTAAAATTCTATGCCGGCTGTATATTTTCTCCAAGCCTCGCGCCCCCCAATAAATGTAAATGGATATGCAAAACTTCTTGCCCGCCGTCTCGCCCTACCCGGAATAAAAGCTTATAGCCTTTTTTTCCGATTCCTTCTTTTTCCGCGATTTTTTTTGCGGCAATTATCATTTTTCCCGCCAATAGAACGTCTTTTTCCGTTTCTCCCAAGAAATTTATCCCCTCAATATGCTCCTTGGGTATGATCAAAACATGAACCGGCGCCAAAGGATGAGCGTCTTTAAAAGCCAGAACATCGTCGCTTTCGTAAAGAATCTCCGCTTTTATTTCTTTATTTACTATTTTGCAAAAAACACACATGATCTAGTTTCCGTTTTTTATTTTTTTCTTAACCATTTTAACGATCTTGGCGCCGTCGATAATTTCTTGCATTCCGCTTTCCATATCGCGCAAAATAACCGTACCATCCAAAGATTCTTTCTGTCCGATTATAAGAACTATTTTTACCGCGAGCCTGTTGGCTACTCTTAACTGGCTTTTGATGCTGCCGCGGCCGAAAGATTCTGCCGCGGGAATGCCGGCTTCCAAGAGATCATTGAACAATTTAAAACTTTTTTTCTTGGCTTTGTCGCCCAATTGAACTATAAAAACCTTGGCTAAATAATTTTTTGACAAAGCAACGCGAGATGCTTTCAGCTGATCCACGATTCTTTCGATCCCCAAAGCCACTCCGATCGCCGGCGTTGGAGCGCCGCCCAGAATTTCCACCAAATCGTCATACCGGCCGCCGCCGCCCAAAGATAATTGTCTTTTATTATCCCCTTCAACAATAACCTCAAAAACCGTCTTTGTATAATAATCCAATCCTCTGACCAAATAGGGATTTAAAATGTACGGAATATTTATTTCGTCCAGATATTCGAGAACCGATTTAAAATGATTGTGGCATTCCGCGCATAAATAATCCACTATCTGCGGTGCGAACTCCCTCATGGCAGAACATTTTTCTTCCTTGCAATCCAAAAGCCTTAAGGGATTTTTACTTAATCGGCGGCGGCAATCCGGACATAATTTATTCGCCCGAGATTTATAATAATCCACCAAAGCGGTCTTGTATTTATTGCGGCATTTCGCGTCTCCGATACTATTGATATTGATAACAATATTTTTCAGTTTTATTTTTTTAAAAATGGAATAAACCAGCTGTATCATTTGCGCATCAAAAACCGGATCCAGACTGCCGATAATTTCAAAACCCGCTTGAGTAAACTGCCGCTGTCTTCCCGCCTGAGGCCTGTCATAGCGGAACATCGGCCCTGTATAGGAAAGCTTGACCGGCTGAGACCAGTTTGCCATACCATTGCTGATATACGCCCTTATTACGCCAGCGGTGCCTTCCGGGCGCAAGCTTAATTTATCGCCGCCTTTAGTGATCAAGCTGTACGTTTCTTTTTCCACTATATCCGTATTTTCCCCGATGCTCCTCAGAAACAATCTTGAATCTTCCAAGATAGGCGTTTCGATCCGGCTGAAGCCATATATCTTGCCCAGTTTATCCACAACAGAAAAAATATGATCCCGGTATAAATAATCGCTGGGCATTACATCTTGCATTCCTTTTGGAGCGATAAGATTTTCTAATTTTACTTTTGGCGACATAATATTAAATGATTATGAACTAATAAGTTATTTGCTGTGAAAATATTTTTAGGTTATTGAATGGCCAAGCGCGAACCCAAACTTTTCCAATGATAAATTTTTTGTCCACCGGCCCCCAATATCGGGAATCCGAGCTGAACTGCCTGTTATCGCCCAGAACAAAATATTGATTGTCCTCAAGCACGAGATCGATATTGCCCTTAGTCGCCTCTTCTTTATTCAGATACCCGGTTTCGTCTAGCAATAACCCCCAGGGATAAAGTTGCTTATTTTTGTCATAAATCACAACTTGCTCGTTTTTTATTTGTATTGTCTCACCCGGCAATCCGATAATGCGCTTGATATAAAATTGAGACATATCTTTCGGATAACGAAAAACAATAACATCTCCTCTTTGGGGCGCGTTATTCCTATAGCTAAACTCGTCAATGATCAAATACTCTCCATTATGAAATTGGGGCGCCATACTTGCTCCACTGACAAAAAAAGGCTGGATCAAATAATACCTGATCGGAATAACCACAATAGCCGATACTATTACTACCTTTATGATTTCTTTTAAAAAATCAAAAAAAACTTTATAAGATTTTTTCTGGTTGCTTTTCTCAAGATTTTCTTCGCGGCCCGACAGCTCGTCGATTTCTTTTTTAAGGCTTTTATACATAATATTCTAAATACAAATTTCAAAAATCAAATAACTCTTCAAATTCAAAGCCTAAAATCTCTCGCCGCGCAAGATCTGGTAAAGCCAGACAAATGACTTAATTTGACATTTGAATTTTAAAATTGATTTGACATTTGTCATTTGACTTTTGACTTTTGACTTTTGTCATTAAAAACTTTTTTTTGCTATTATCACTCACAATAACAATAACTCGCTATTTTTCATAGCTTATATTTACCTATCCATTGTACCACCCTATTGAATCAATTTCAAGTATCCTGTATATTTAGTATATACAATAAAATAATTCAATGAAAAAATCCCTATTTTTGATAATTTTTCTAATGATCATTGTTTCCGCTTTTGTTTTCATCGGCGCGAAATTTATGGGAGCGGCGGAGAACATTTACGAATTCGAAAACCCTTCAAAAAACGAGATCATCAGCCAATTCAAAAAAATTTTATTAGCCAGCGACAATGAATTGAGAAAAAACCCGAATAACGAAACTAACATCTTGCTTCTGGGCATTGCCGGTCCCAAACATAACGGGGAAAATCTGACGGATACGATCATTATCCTCACGATCTCGTCCGACCAAAAAACAGTAACCGTTAATTCTATTCCGAGAGATCTTTATGTCGAACTGCCGGAAAGCCAATATTGGGGCAAGATAAATTCCATCTATGCCCGATATGCCAAAGACGATCCCAGAAAAGGAATTAAAATTCTTTCCGAGGAGATCAAAAAGATCACCGGCATTCCCGCTAATTATTATGTTATAGCTAATTTTGAAGCTTTTAAGAAAATTATCGATGTAGCGGGCGGCATAGATTATACCTTGGAAGAAGACCTCGCTGATCCGACATTTCCCAACGACAGTTTTGGCTACGATCCGCTTTTTCTGAAAGCGGGCAATTATCATCTGGATGGCGATCTGGCTCTGAAGCTGGCCCGGTCGCGCCACAACATTGAAGGAGACTTTAGCCGCATCAAACGCCAGCATAAGATAATTTTTCTGTTAAAAGAAAAAATAGAAAAAAATAATCTTTGGGATAACATTTTCAAAGTAACGGATATTCTGAATATTATCGGTGAAAATGTCAAAACCGACATTTCTCTTCCTCAATTGCAAAAACTGAACGCCATCGCAAAGAACGTCGAAAATACAGAAAGCAAAATCCCTAATTCGAATATGGAAACAGGGTTATTGCGCGCTGATAATATAAACGAGGCGGATGTATTGCTGCCAAAAGATCCAAGCTATGAAGAATTGAAAAAGTTTTATCAGGAATAATGAGTTTAATTTTTAAAAACTAAAATTATGAAACTAATCATCGGCCTGGGAAATCCGGGTGAGAAATATAAAAAAACCCGGCACAATGCCGGATTTATGGCGCTTGATAAAATCGCCGCCAATTTTCCCCTCGACTCCGCTCGGGGCAAACAACTTAAATTTAACGCGGAAATTTCGGAAGGAATGATTGATGGCGAAAAAATTATTCTTGCCAAACCGCAAACTTTTATGAACGAATCGGGCAAAGCGGTCAAGGCTATCGCTGATTATTATAAAATCAATGTTGCGGATATTATCGTCATTCACGATGATCTGGATATTCAGCTCGGAAAATACAAGATCGCGCGGGGCCGCACTTCCGCCGGACACAAAGGAGTACAATCGATCATTGATGCGCTGGAAACAAAAGATTTTACCAGAATTCGGATAGGAATCGGGATTGAAGATAAGCCCCTCGACAAGCTCGGGGCAAAACAAATTCTTACAAAAGAATTTGTTTTGGAAAATTTTACAGCAGAAGAACAGAAAATAATTAATGCGGTTGTTGAAAAGACTATTCCTGTCATCCTGAATTCATTTCAGGATCTAAAAAAATAATTATAACACACAATAGTAATCCATAATACTATAAGTGAGTCTTAAAGATGCTGAAATAAATTCAGCATGACAAATATTAATTTGAAGTTTTGACAAAAAAATAAGGTCAAGAAAATAAATTCTCGACCGACATTAATACCCGATTTTCTTCCTGCAAGAATTATTTTAAAAGAACAAAAATTACTTCTCAAAATACTACCGACAAGTGAAAAGTTTTGCTTTATAAAAAGCTAACTTTAACTTATGGCTACTAGCATAACCAAGGAGGATAGGCATGCGTTCGCGACTTGCCAGTAGAATACTGAGAAGTAATGCACTGGATACATATTCGTTAGAACTAAATATTATAGCAGATATATAAAATTTGTCAATAGCAAAATAATTTTTCCTTTAAACCTAGTCTATGACCGACGATACTAAATATTATAACGCTTTTAATCTTATCGGAGAAATAGGACCGGTCAGATTTAAAAAATTATCGTTTTATTTTAAAAATTTGGAAAATGCCTGGCACGCCAGCGCTCAAGAACTGAAACAAAGCGGACTGGACGAATCGTTAACCGAAAAAATAACAAGCCTGCGCCCGGCAATCTCTCCCGATAAAGAATGGGAAAAATTAGCCAAAGAGCAAATCACTGCCATAACAATTAATGATAAAAATTATCCGAAACTTTTAAAAGAAAGTTATTCGCCTCCCGCGATACTCTACATAAAAGGCCAGCTGACCGAAGCCTTAAATTTTCCTCTGGCAGTTGTAGGATCAAGAAAAATATCCTCTTACGGCACCCAGGTAATAAACGATATCGTTGGCGGCCTGGCAAGATCCGGATTAAGCATTGTCAGCGGAATGGCATATGGCGTTGATACTGCCGCGCACGAAACCGCGATATCAAACGGCGCGAAAACGATCGCGGTTCTGGCTTCCGGACTTGATTCATACAATCTTTCCCCCCGGAAACAAATCGCGGAAAAAATCATCGCGCACGGCGCCCTTGTCTCCGAATACGCATTCGGAAAACCCGCGCTAAAACACCAATTCCCTCTCAGAAATCGAATTATTTGCGGACTCACTCCGGCAGTGCTGGTAGTCGAAGCGGCGGAAAAATCAGGCGCCCTCATCACAGCCAAGCTTGCTCTTGATTGCAATAGAGATGTCTTTGCGATCCCGGGCGGAATTCATTGGCCGAACTCGGTCGGAACAAACAATTTAATCAAGCAAGGAGCAAAAATAATCACCTCTTGCCAAGAGATTCTTGACGAACTAAACTTGACTAAAGCCAAGGAATATACTATTAATAGAAGTATTGTTTCCGCATCGCCGGAAGAAGAAACTATTTTATCTTTTCTCGGCGCCGAACCGCTCCACATAGACGCCATTGCTGAAAAAGTTAAAAACGATGCAAATAAAATATCCAGCGCTCTGACGCTTATGGAAATGAAAGGACTGGTGCGAAACTTGGGAAGCGGAAATTATGCGATAATGAAATAAATAATAATTCTAATATAATTTTTATCATAACCTATGAATTTAATAATAGTGGAGTCTCCGACCAAAGCAAAAACTATTTCAAAATTTTTAAGCGATGATTACATTGTCCGATCCTCCTATGGCCACGTCCGCGATCTGCCCAAAAGCAAACTCGGCGTTGACACAGAGAATGATTTTGAACCAGAATATATCTCAAACCCGAAAAGCAAAAAACATATCGCTGAGCTGAAAAGCATCGCCGCCGATGCCGATAAGATCATACTCGCTTCCGATGAAGACCGTGAAGGAGAAGCCATATCCTGGCATTTGGCTCAGATCTTAAACCTAGGAGAATTCGGCTCCAAAAAAGGCAAGAAAAAATATGAAAGGATCGTTTTTCACGAAATCACCAAATCTGCCATTGAAAAAGCTTTGGCTAATCCGCGCCAAATCGATATGCACCTAGTGGACGCCCAACAAGCGCGCCGCGTATTGGATCGCCTGGTCGGCTACGAACTCTCCCCTCTTCTCTGGAAAAAAATTCGCTACGGACTTTCCGCCGGACGCGTGCAATCGGTTGCCGTCCGCTTGATCGTGGAGCGCGAAGAAGAAATAAAAAAATTTATTCCCGATGAATATTGGGAAATAAAAACATTGCTTCAAAAAGCCTCGGTCAAATCCCGGTCAAATCCCGAAACGCAAACAAAAAAAGACGAAAGCTTCACCGCGCGATTAGTCAAAGTAAACGACGAAACTCTGTCGAAACTGGGAATCAAAACAAAAACCGAAGCGGAAAAAATCAAAAATGAACTGGACGGCGCGAAGTACAAAGTACTGGAAATAAAAAAGAAAGAAACGGGACGGAACCCTTTGCCGCCTTTTACCACCAGCACGCTTCAGCAAGCCTCAAGCAATACTTTCGGATACAGCGCCAAACAGACGATGATGATCGCCCAACAATTATATGAAGGTATGGAACTAGGCGCCGCCGGACCAGTCGGATTAATAACTTACATGAGAACCGACTCGCTTAATCTGAGTGAAGATTCCCTCGCGGCCGCCAAAACTTATATCACCGAAAAATTCGGCCGCGAGTACGCTGCCAATGAGCCCAGAAAATTCAAAACAAAAAGCAAAGGAGCTCAGGAGGCGCACGAAGCGATCCGTCCCACCAACCCCGCGCGCGACCCCGAAAGCATAAAAGAATTCCTCGACAGCAAACAATTCAAAGTCTACCAGCTTATTTGGCAAAGAATGATGGCCTCTCAAATGGCCAGCGCCATAATTGATTCGACCAGCGTGGATATAAACGCCGAAGCGGCAAATAAAAAAAATTACACTTTGCGGGCAAACGGATCAATAATAAAATTTGACGGATTTTTAAAAGTTTATCCGACTAAATCAGAAGATGTTATCTTGCCCATACTGGAAAAAGAAGAAAAATTGGATTTGATAAATACTGCGACCGAACAGCGCTTCACTTCGCCTCCGCCAAGATATAATGAGGCAAGCTTGATTAAAGCGCTGGAAGAATTCGGCATCGGCCGACCGTCCACCTACGCGCCAACCATCAGCACGATTGAAGACCGCGGCTATGTGGAAAAAATTGAAAAAAGATTCCATCCCAAAGAAATCGGGGTTCTGGTCAATAAGGTTTTAGTTGAACATTTTCCTCAAATAGTCGACATAAAATTCACCGCTGCCATGGAAGAAAGCCTGGATGAAATCGCGGAAAATAAAAAACAATGGGTGCCGGTTATAAAAGAGTTCTACGGCCCGTTCAAAAAAAACTTAATAAAAAAAGAAAAAGAAATAAATAAAAAAGACTTGACTGAAGAAAAATCGGACGAAAAATGCCCCAAGTGCGGCTCGCCAATGATAATCAAGCTCGGACGCTTCGGAAAGTTTATGGCTTGCACCAATTACCCGGACTGCAAAACCACCAAGCCAATGGGCGAAGAAAAAGCCCTAAAAGAATCTCTAATAAACGAAAAATGCGCCTTGTGCGGCGCGCCAATGCAGGTCAAATACGGACGCTTTGGAGCGTTCTTGGGTTGCAATAAATACCCAGAATGCAAAAATATTAAAAAAATAGAAAAACTAAT
Source organism: bacterium (assembly GCA_030693205.1). NCBI lineage: Bacteria > bacterium. The sequence continues at coordinate 107,260 of JAUYBG010000005.1, read as the reverse complement.
CGGTATGAAATGCCCCAAATGCGGCGAAGGAGAAATTATCGAGAAAAAAGGCAAATTCAAAAGAATTTTCTATGGTTGCAACCAGTACCCAAAGTGCGATTTTACAAACTCAAAAAATCCGATAAACGAAGCTGAAACGAAAGAATAAATTAATATTTCATTTCTCTATTAAAAAAATCTCGTAATCGGGATTTTTTTAATACCTCATTGCCCAAACCCCTTAATCTCTTCGTCGATCCCGATAAAAATTATACGCCACTAAAATAATTAAAATCACTATCGCTATTGTCTTCCAATCTCTTGCCAGCGACCACTCGGGCTTCATCTCCAAATTCATATGCACATTTTTGGCTTCGGAGACCTCAAACGCATCGCTTTGATATGGATAATAGCCCGTGGCTTCGGCTTTGAGATAATAGGAGCCGGCCGGAACCAGGAAAGAATATTTGCCGGTAGCATCCGTGGTCTGGGGATTTTTTTGATCAAAATCTTGGGCGTTCCAAAGTTCGTATTGATTGATGTCAAAATTATAATTTGTATTTTGTGTTTTGGAATTTGTTTGGTCATTGGAATTTGGGATTTGGGATTTTGAAGTGTCGGCATTAAGTCTATAGATAGAAATTTTTACATTCGCAATTCTTGTTTCCGCGCCATCAGTTTCTAACCTGAATACATACCCTTCCGGATCAATCACAGTGATTAAGCGAATCTCTTTGGCAGGAATAGCCGGGTCTTGGTAGCTGATTAAAGAAATAATTTCGTATTCACCGGTAACAGCCGGAGTTTGAATATCAGCGGTCCAGATGCCGTCTTTGTCAAAGTCAGAATATTGGAATTGAGCCAAGACAAAGCGCTGCTCGACTTCTATGGGTTTAGATTCTTGAGCGGAAACGGAAGGAATTAGAAAAGAAGAAATATCATCCCAAAAAGATAGACCTTCTGGCGCGGGATTGGCGGAATAGGCGCTTTTTTTCAAAGCCAAATAGCCGCTGATGGAGCGGGCGGGCTGGTTGGGTTTGATGGCGATATTCAAATTGATTGAAGAAGGCGCGGAGATTTTTTGTTTCAGGGAATTCTCATCCAGCACCAGGGAAGAATCAAGATTGATTTTTCCCGAGGCGGCGGAAACAAAGACGATTTCTGAAGGTATTTGTTCCTTTAGATCGGCGGGAAGATCAACTAAAGGCGCTGGATTGCTGTCCGCCGGCTGAAGCTTGAGAATTTTCCAGAGATTGGGAATGCTAAAGCTGACGGATGGAATGCGGGAAGCGATATCGGAAATTTGAGAGATGCCAAGCTTTTTAAAAGTTTCGGACAAAGAAGAGAATTTTTCACTGAAAAAAGAAATTTCATTGGATTGAGGGAAAAAGTTTTTAACTTCCGGCAGTTTTATGAGATTCCAATCGGGATTAACAGGCTCGGGTTTTTCCGGCGGAGTTTCAAAATATGGAGGCGGGGTAGCTAAAGGCAAAGGGGGCAGGAGAAATTGAAGCGGATGGAATTCTTGCCGGTTTCGGAGAAGCGGAAAGCGCCCCCTCGACTCCGCTCGGGGTAAAAGGCGAAGGCTGGGTTTGGGGCAAAGAGGTAACAAGAATAATGGAAGCGGAAACAATTTCAGAACTTACGCCGTATTGAGTATAAAATTTTGCGTAGATAGTCCTTCTTATCCCTTGTTTGGGAATTTGATTGCCGGGAATCGGCAACAGCTCGTATTTTATTTCCTGTTGATATGGAATTTGACTGGCATTTTTAAAATCAGGAGATTCGGAAATAGCCATTCTGACAGTATCCGAACCGGCAACAAGAGAAAGATTAACTGTAAAGCTATTGGTATATTCAACTCCTTGATTGATGGAAATTTTAAATCCAGCTTCGGGATTAGTCGAGCTGGCAGAAGGAGGCACCGGCGGATTGTAAGCCGCTGGCGGCAAACCTCCGCCGCTTCCTCTCGCGCTTTGCGGTCGCCAATCGGTTTTAACTTTGTAATCTCCGCCGAAAATAATCCAGCCGACAGTTTCGCTCAAAGCCGAGCCGGTGAATTCGCCCGATGAATTGATAATCACGCCGCCGCTGGCCGGATTGAATTTTATCCAGCCCGTATTCTCGCTCCAGCCATACCCCGATAAATTTCCCGCTCCATCATTAAGAACATTGGATAAATTTATCCAGCCGACAGTTTCGCTTAAGGCATAACCAGAAAGCGCGGAATCCGTAACATGAACATTTCCATTGCTCGCGCCGAAATTCACCCAGCCGATGTTTTCTCCCCAAGCGTATTTATTCGTTGAATCAATCGTGCCGTCGGTGGTGGAAGCGAAAGCGGGAAACGCAAAAACAGCTATTGCCATTGCCACTATAATAAAAGAATGAATTATTTTAAAATTTTTCATCATCTGCTGTTTTTAATTTTTTAATTTCATCTCCGCCGCCGAGATAATTCTTTTTAGAAACAATCGGCCTGCCTAATTCTTTTTCCAATTCTTTTCTGGCGTTTCCCGCTATTTTCCCGCCTCTATTCGCGTCTTTTTTTAATTTTGACAAGCCTTCCGAATTTTCTTGGCGATGAATTTCAGTGGTTGATCTCTCGCCCAGCATAGTGAAAATAAGCTCAAAATCATCCATATGATCGCGCAAATTTTCACGTTTCAATCCTTTCAATTTTTTATATTCATTCGGCTTTAATCCAAAAGCGGCTTGCGAAATTTCCGCCGTCAGAATTTCATAATCTCTCTGTTCTCTCGCTCCTCGTTTCTGCCATTCATCAGTCAATTCTTCGCGAATAGCAATGCCGCGCATTCTTTTCTCAATCCAGCCATCGCTATATCCTTTGGCTTTATACAACATTCTTGTTCTTTTTGTGGCTAATTCCGGATCTTCTATTTCTTTAACTCGCTCGTAACCGACCCTCGCCAACCAACGTTTAAATGGCTCGGCTTTGGGCGATGGAATTGATTGGATTATGCGAAAAATACCTTCTGTATTAGCACAATCAGTTTCATATTTTTTACCGTCAGAAGCTTCCAATTTCAGTCCGTGACAAAATGTCACGACCTCACTGCCTTCTTCGATTAATCTTTGTTTCAACTTTCTCCAATAAGCGCCGGCATCAATACTATCAGTTAAAGCGCCACATATATCAATTACCGAAAACCACCACTCATTATTATGAATAGTTTTTCTTATTTTTTTACCTCTGAATAAAGCAATTTTAGCTGTAGTAATAATTTCTTTTGGCATAAAATTCAACTTTTTTTGTCCGCTTATGCTATAATAAAAACACTGTTACTTTTTATATTTCTTATATGACAAATAATATCACAAAATCCGAACACCGCAACGAGAGAGAGAGAGAGAGAGAGAGAGGGAGAGAGGGAGGGAGAGAGAGAGAGAGAGAGAGAGAGAGAGAGAGAGTAAATCCGCGCTCAGATGTTTTTTCTTTTCAAAATCTTTTAGGGGCTTATTATCGATGCCGAAAAACAAAAAGAAAAAGCTCAAGCGCGGCAAAATTTGAAATAAATTTTGAAAGAGAGCTTTTGAAACTTGAGGAAGAGCTCCAGCGCCATACTTATGAATCCGGCCGCTCTATCTGTTTTGCCATTACCGATCCCAAATTGCGCGAGGTCTGGGCCGCTGATTTTCGCGACAGAGTCGTCCATCATTTGCTTGTCAGCCGTCTTGAGCCCATATGGGAAAAAATGTTTATCTTTCATTCGTATGCTTGCCGGCGGGAAAAAGGCGCCCACAAGGCTATCTGCTATCTTAACAAAACAATCTCTCCAAGCTTATTTTTTCTCCAAGCGGATATTCAAAGCTTTTTTGTCAGTATAAATAAAGATGTTTTGTCTTCTCTTGTCAAAAAATATATCAAAAATCCTGAAATCGTATGGCTCACTGAAAAAATAATTTTCCATGATCCGACCAAAAATTACTTCGCCAAGGGCGATCTGAAACTGCTCGCTTCCGTACCGCCGCATAAATCGCTTTTTGGCAAAAATGATTGCGGTCTGCCGATCGGCAACTTGACCAGCCAGTTTTTCGCCAATATTTATTTGAATGAGCTTGATCAATTTGTTAAACATTCTCTCAAATGCCGATATTATTTCCGCTATATGGACGATCTGCTGCTGCTTCATTCTTCAAAAGAACAGCTGCTTCTGTGGAAAGATGATATAAATAATTTCGTTGAAACCCGCCTGAAGCTCAAGCTCCATCCTAAAAAACAAATTCTTCAGCCGGCGATAAATGGCATCAATTTTTGCGGCTATATCATCAAACCCGGCTATGCGCTTATCCGGCGGCGAACCGTGAAAAAACTAAAGAACAAACTATGGCAATTCAATAAAAAAATATTAGACTCGCTTTCTCCGAATAATACGCCGCGCGCTTGCGATATGATTTTTGACGATCCGTTTATTATTTTCGCCAACCCGGAATTTTTAGAAAATTTCCGCCATATTTTTTCGTCAATTAATTCAGTTTACGGATTTTTCAAGCACGCTGATTGCTATAATTTACAAAAGTCGCTCTTTGAAAAACATTTTGGAATTTTAAAGATTTATCTGATTCCGGCAGATGAAAATTACGGTTATTTTGTCTGGGACGAGGATTAAAAAACTGTTTCAATATTTTAAAAAGCAAATTAAACCTATCGGCACTAAGTCTTTATTTCTGTCATTCCGATTTGCCAGCAGGCAAAGAGGAATCCCTTAAACACACAAAAATAGTGAGTACAAGTGATTTCTCATCGTCTGTTGACGGATTCGAAATGACAAAAAAATATCATTGAAATTCCTTAGCAAGAAGCTTAGCGAAACCAAAATTGAAGCTGGATTGTTGCCAGAACTAACGAACGCAACGAACACTGACGGTAGTACTGGTCTTAGTAGTGGTATCCGTAGGGCCGGTGCCCAAGTACGTATACCAGGCGCTGAACGTGGTGTGGGAAGTAGTAGTAGCTGACCAAAAAAAGTAACCGGCTGAAGATAGATTGCCCCAGGAACCATTGATATACGCTTGCATCAGTTCTTTCTGGCTAGGCAAACGCCATCCGCCGCTATTTCCCGCTACCGCCGCTCCTAAAGTTTCGCATCCAGTCATGCTTCCTGCTGACTGTTTTACGCACTTACAAGCGATTTCGCCATGAGTGCCGCAGGCTCCGTCGTCTCCAAGAAGTTGGTTTGGATATTTACAATTATTGGCCGAGAACCAACTGCTAGTACCTGTTCTAATTGACCACACCAAGCCGGTGCTGTTGTCTTTTTTATCTGCGTTAGTAGCGTTAATTGCGCCAGTATCGCAATAATTATTCCCAACATTACAGGTTGTCCATATTGCGGCATAGCTATCAGCAGGCATAGTTCCATCATCATTATAATCATCCACTCCTCCTGTGTTTATAGGATAATCCGAACTGATCGCGGTTATATTTACCTTTGCCAATGTACCGCCTCCGCCGGTAGTTGCCAAACTATTTGCCACTATATATCCAACTCCTGCTTCGACGATTGAATCAACTGAAATAACCGTTCCTCCGCTTACGGTAACATTCACGGTTCCGAGACTGCCATTTGTTTGAACAACTGTCAAAACCTGCGCGCCGTTAGTGTATCCGGATCCTCCGGCATTCAGGGTTACAGTGACGAGAGATCCGAACCGGCTAGTGCCATTATAAAGATTTTTCAGAAGCGTGCCCGAAACTCCAAAAATATCCACACCTGAAGCGATATTAGTCGCCACTAAATTAGTATCGCTAGCGGTGCAAGTTTTTGAACCGGAATAAAGACCATCGGGAATGTTGAACGACAACAAGCTGTTACTTCCGGAAACATTAGCTCCAGCCGCCACGCTGCCTGTAATCTCTAAACCGGCCACCCAGGCTTTTTTACCAGTTAAAATATTACCAGCAATAGCGTCGCCCGAAGAAGTGTTAACTACATTTGAATTGCCCGAAACTCCAAAAATATTAGCGCCAGATTTGATATTTCCAGCAATTAAATCCACATCGCCGGGCAAATTTCCGCCGCTATAATAACCTGCTGTAACTGCTTGATTGGAGGCGCCGCAAATCAAACCAAAACTACTATTATTTGCCATTGAACCAGTTTGCAAATTCCAATCCCCCTGCGAACCGCCAAAAAATGTCTTGCCGCTTAAAACATAGTCAGGCGAGGCATCGCCGCCCGAAGGCACAAGCGTGCCGGTCTTCCCGAGATAAATCGTATCCTTTTTAACTTGGTTAGCGGAAATCAAGCCGGCCAAAGCATTGTAAATTTCGGTCAAAGTGCGGCCGGTTCCTTCCAAGTTGTCCGAGAAAGTAAAACTATGCGCGCCCTCGGTTGCCGGAGTATTACTAGCAATAAAATTGTAAATTTCCGAAATAGTATAAAACTTCGCGCTTGGTTCGCCTCCGCCGGAAGGCGGCGTGATAGTGCCGCCTTTAACAACCGTAAAAATAATCAAGACCGAGATTAGAACGGTTAAACCGCTTTTAACCCCGCTGGATAAATTTTGTTTATTAAAAATTTTCATGTTATTTTAAATATGGATTTAAAAATCAAAAAAGCGTCAAAAAAAAGACGCTTTACTCGACAGGTAATTTAAACAAACTAAAACTCGGCGAGTCTCGTTTACTCTCTCTCGCGTATTTCAGGCATACGACTGAAATATATTGATAGTTTTGTCTAATCATGGTTATATTATAGCATAACAAAAATTTAATGCAAACTGCAAGTCGGCTAAGCGGATTTTATTTATACCTCAACGCTTCGAGAGGATTCAAACGGCTGGCGCGCCGCGAAGGATATAATCCTGTTATAAAACCTACTGCCGTGGAAAAAATTATGATGAAAAGCACGAAACTGTTCGATGTATAGAATAGATTAACCTGCTGACCGCCGAAATTCTTAGCCAAAACATTAATACCCGCATTTACAGCATAGGTGCCCACGAATCCAAGAATGATCCCGACTGTTCCGCCCAAAAAACCAATAATAACCGATTCTGCTAAAAACAATTTCCAAATATCCTGGCGGGAAGCGCCGAGCGCTTTCATAATTCCAATTTCCTGCGTTCTTTCGAGAAGAGCGATAGTCATTGTGTTGAACATTCCAATAGCTGATACGATCAACGCCACCGCGCCAAACACCGAAAGAATTATCTGAATAGCCTGAAAGATCCTGTCCGTATCACTGACAGTATCGCTCATCGCCGTCGGAGTAAAACCGATAACTTCAATTTCAGCTTTTATCTTTGGAATATCTATCTGGTTCCGGGCAGTTAATTTTAACTGCGTATAAAAAGGAATATTTAAGTCTTCCACGGAATCCATTGGCATATAAGCATAACTTTCGGCATTATCATCAATAATGCCGACGATTTCATAGGTTTTTTCTATGCTTTTTATAACGACCTCTTCCGTATCAACCAAATTTCCAGTTTCATCGATCTTCGGCATATATAATTCAAAACGAGCCGTTTTCCCCAAAGCATTGTCTTTATTCAAATTAAAAAGCTGCAAAGTAGCAGCCGAGATAACAATTTTATTATCAGTGTCACCGGTAAAAAAATCACCTTTTATGACCTTAATTCCTTCCATTCGGAAAAAGGATGTTTTAACTAAAATAGTCGAAATAGCACCGCTTAATTCATCAACCTTCATCATTGAACTGGCTCTAAAAATAGGACTCACTTCAGTAATCTCGTTTATAGATCTTATTTTCTCAATTTGATTTTTATCCATTTTTACCAGCGCATTGGAATCAACTTTAATATCCATTGAGAGTAGCGAGGTCGCAATCTGGCTGATCAAAACATGCTGCAGTCCCGAGCCCAATGAAACCAAGAACAATATGGCGCCAATACCCACAGAAATACCTAAAATTGTAAGCGAAGTTCTCAGCTTATTGGTTTTAAAAATTCTCGTAGAGAGCCTAAAAATATCAATTATGCGCACAGATTTATTTTATCGTATATTTTTTACTTTTGCTTAGAAAGAAATTTTTTCACTTTTTCCGCCACTTCCGCCGGAGTATTATAAGCTTTGATCCACCAATCCTTGGCGCCTAGGCGCTTGCCTTCAGCCTGATCATCGGGAGAAGCAAGATTAGTGAGAACAATAGCGGGAATCTCCTTAACCCCGGGAATGGAACACCTGCCTTTTTCTTCCAAAACGTCAAAACCATCTTTAACCGGCATTAAAATATCAAGAAGGACCAGATCCGGGCGAGTATCCCTAATATCCCTAAGCCCTTGTTTCCCGTCTTGAGAGATCAAAACAAAGAAGCCTTCGTTCTCCAGTTTCGTTTTGTACATCTCCATAAGATCTTTATCGTCTTCAATTAAAAGAATATACTTTTTACCCTCAGGGCGTTTAAATGGTTTAGCGGGAGCGCCGCCAAGAGCAGATAACATTCCTTTTAAAGTCATAATTTAAAAAATTAAAAATTAAAAATTAATACCTTTTGAAAGACCTGGAGTTTTAGCTTTTTATTCTTTCTTTCTTTCTCTATTATACCACTTTTCTAAAATTAGCTCAACTCCGGCTTTTATTTGTTTAAAATACGGCCAACTATCCTGTCTGTCTCTCCTTCATAACAATCTATAATGATCTTAGCGCCGCTGCCTGATTTCTTAATTTCCACCTTGGTAGACAACGCTTCCGATAAAATATTTTCTGTCTCTTGCCAGGGAGAATTTTTTCTGCCAATTTTTCTCGTGTGTCCGGCCACCGAAACTAATTTGACTTTTTCTTCGGCCTGTCGGACGGTTAAATTATTTTTAAGAATTTCCGCGAAAAGCGCTCTTTGTTTCTCGGGATTCGTAAGCGATAAAATCGCTCTTCCGTGGCCTTCGGAAATCTTTTTTTCATTAATAGCATTCTGAATTTCCAGCGGCAAAGACAGCAATCTTAAAAAATTAGCTACGCGAGACCGGCTTTTCCCGCTTTTAGAAGCGATTTCCTCCTGAGTAAGATTAAATTCGGTGTTCAAATTCTTATAAGCCATCGCTTCTTCTATGGGACTAAGCGCTTCCCTTTGAATATTTTCCACCAGAGCCAGCTCCAATTTCTGCTGTTCGCTGGCAGTGCGGACTATTACCGGAACTTTAGTTAAACCGGCGATCTTTGAAGCTTCAAGCCTTCGCTCTCCGGCAATTAGCTCGTAAGCGCCGGGTGATCTCTCTGTTACGACCAATGGCTGTAAAATTCCATGCATTTTTATGGACTCCGCCAGGTCATTCAACGCCCCGGGATCAAAAATTTTCCTCATCTGGCTGGGATTCTTGGAAATTTTTTTAATTTCAATGTTGGCGATAATTCCCGCATAGGAAAAAGAATTTTGATTTTCCTTGCCGGACGCGGGGTTTGCGGCAAAGCTTAGCGCTTTATTTTTCGAAGGAATAAGAGAGCTCAGCCCCCTGCCTAAAACTATTTTTGACATAAATTATAATTAATTTAAAATTATAAATTCTGAATTTTGATTCAAGTTCTAATTTTTAATTTTGAAACTTTTTACCAAAACTTTTGTTTCAAAATTGGTTCATTTAAAATTCATTCGAAATTCAAAATTGGAAATTAAAAATTTATTTTCAAATCGTAAATTTCGGATGTATTATCTTTTTTTCCATTGCGATTATTTCTTTCGCCAAGTTTTCATACAATCTCGCGCCGACAGAATTCGGTTTATAAAGAATTATCGGCTTGCCAAAGGAAGGCGCTTCGGCCAACTCGACATTGCGGGCAATAATTGTTTTAAAAACTTTTCCGGGAAAATTACGTGTTACCTCTTTTTCCACCTGCCGGCTAAGCAAGTTTCTCTTGTCGTACATGGTTAAAACAACACCCATAATATCCAAAGAATGAGTGATGTTTTCTTTGATCAAATCCACGGTTTTTAAAAGCTGTCCCAGTCCTTCCAAGGCGTAATACTCGCATTGAATCGGAATCAATAGTTGCTCAGTGGCTACCAAGCCATTGATCGTTAAAAGACCGAGGCTTGGCGGAGAATCTATGATAATATAATCATAAGAGCTCCTGACTGAATGCAGTAAATTATAAAGCGCGAATTCCCGATTCTCTCTTGATACCAATTCTATCGCCGCTCCAGCCAAATCGGTCGTGGAAGGAATAATATCATAACCCAAAATCGTTGTTTTCCTTACAACCTCAGAAATTGGAATATTGTTCATTAACGCCTCATAGAGAGACGGCTCTTTCCCTTCTTCGTTGTCAACTCTTATTCCCAGGCCGCTGGAAGCATTGGCTTGGGGATCCAGATCGATCAAAAGCACATACTTGCCCTTAGAAGCCAAATATGCCCCCAGATTTACTGCGGTAGTGGTTTTTCCCACTCCTCCTTTTTGATTGACAATGCCGATTATTTTGGCCACAAAATTATTTTAACATTTTAACATTTTAGCATTTTAGCATTTAAACATACCAATATCAGATCCTGTTTTTTATTAAAATATTAATGTGCTGAAATATTAATATAATTGCAACTGATGCGAGAGCAATTGACTATCCCGCCTTTTTCTGCTAATATTTTTAAATAGATTTAACTATATCTCAAATCAGCCGAAGTGGCGGAACTGGCAGACGCATACGACTCAAAATCGTACGAGCTTACGCTCATGAGGGTTCGACCCCCTCCTTCGGCACACATAAACTCTATAACTATCTTTTATTATACCAAAAAGCCGCCCTTTTCGCTACTTCCTTATTATTTTCAGCTTTTTTCCCGTCAAATCAATAATTGTTGACGGATTTTTTTTAGGCAAAATGCCGGCATCCAAAACCAAATCAATCCGATCGTCTCGCTCACGCTCCGGCAAAATAGGCCGGTTTGATATTTTCTTTTTAATTCCCAGCTGTTTTAAAACTTTATTGATATTCCCGCTCCCGGGAAGCCCGGAAATATTAGCGCTGGTGGCAGTAAAAGGAACCCTGGATTCTTTTGATAATAATTTAGTGATTTTAAAATCCGGAATCCGTATCGACAATGTTCCCTTGTGCATTGTTAAAATATTACTCTTCTTGAAAATTTTACCCTTAAAAACCAAAGTAAAAGCGCCCGGCAAAAGAGCGCTGAAAATTTCTTCCTGTGACGCGCCAATAATACAATATTTTTTCGCCATTTTAATATCGCTTACCACCGCGCTCAATGGCTTAGCCTCCGGCCTCTTTTTTATTTTATAAATTTTATCTATCGCTTCCTGACTTAAAGCATTCGCGCCAAGACCATAAATGGTATCGGTGGGATAAATAACCACACCGCCTTTTCGAATAACCTCGGCGGCAATTTTAATCGTTTTCAAGGAAGGATTTTTTGGATTGATTTTAATAATCTTCATAGGGTTATTAAGTATTGTTGCTAAAAATTATTTTATTGCAAAAAATATTAAATTGCTGTATAGTTATTATAATATTTTACACCCGATTTAAGAAAAAATCCATATGGAAAAATTTATTATAAAAGGCAAAAAACAATTAAAAGGTTCCGTGGAAATTGGCGGATATAAAAACGCCGCGGGCTCAGTGTTAGCCGCAACCCTTTTAACTGACAAAGAATGCGTTATAGACAATCTTCCTCTGGTTGAAGATGTTCTAAATTTAATCAAAGTTTTGGAAAGTATCGGAGTAGAAGTCTCTTGGCTCAGTAAGCGAAAAATAAAAATCAAAGCGGGCTCAAACATTAATCCGGAAAAAATGGATTATGAATTGGTAAAAAAAATGCGCGTATCGGTATTGCTGATCGGCCCACTCCTCGCGCGTTTTAAGCATTTTAAAATTCCTCATCCTGGCGGAGATAAAATCGGGTTGCGACCGATTGAAACTCACCTGGAAGCTTTTAAACTCCTCGGCGCCAATATTAAAAATGAAGGGGATTTCTATAAATTCGACTCGGAAGGATTGTCCGGCAAAGAAATAATCTTAAAAGAATTTTCCGTTACCGCTACCGAAAATATCTTAATGGCCGCAAGTTTGATTCCCGGAAAAACTGTAATTAAACTGGCTGCTGCTGAACCGCAAGTTCAAGATACAGGATTTTTGCTTGAAAAAATGGGAGCAAAAATTTCCGGCGTCGGCACTCACACTATCACTATTGAAGGAGTTTTGTCTTTAGGCGGCGCCAGTCACTCTATCGTCCCCGACCCTCTTGAAGCCGGCACTTTCATTATCGCAGCGGCAATCGCTGGAAAAAACGTAGAAGTTAAAAACATTATTCCTGAACATTTGCTGATATTCTGTGAAAAATTAAGAGACATAGGCGTAGACCTGGAAATAAAGCCCAACGGTCATTTATACGAAAAAAGTGAATTGTGCAATATAATCGTCAGACCGAAAAAAATTTTTAAAGCGACAAAAATTCAAGCCCTTCCTTACCCCGGATTTCCAACTGACCTCCAACCAATGATCAGTGTACTTTTAACCCAGGCTCACGGAAAAAGCCTGATCCATGATCCTCTTTTTGAATCACGGCTGGGATATGCCCAGGAATTACGAAAAATGGGAGCAGATATTGAAATAACAGACCCGCATCGAGCTTTTATAAACGGACCGGTCAAGCTCAAAGGCGCTTCCATTTCAAGTTCCGATATTCGCGCCGGAGCAACTCTGGTGATTGCGGCTCTTATCGCTGAAGGAGAAACTGAAATTTCCAATATTTACCAACTGGATCGCGGATACGAAAAAATCGAAGAAAAGCTTCAAAAACTTGGAGCGGACATAAAACGAGTAAAATTTTAAATTTTAGTCTATCACCGTTCCCATAAATTCTTTCCCTTCCAAACAATTTTCAAAATTTTCCGTATTTCTACCATTCATAATAATTACTTTAATCTTGCCTTTCTCGGCTAATTTGCTCGCGATCGGATCAAAAGGCTTGTTCATACGAGGCTTCCATACATCCCCCACGATTTTTCGAAAATCTTTCCAACTGATATTTTTTATCGGTTTTGCTTCCGGGTTTTTTCGCGGATCATCAGTATAAGCATAGTCGATATTGGAGAGGTTGATCACTGTTTTGGCTCCGGCAACTTTGGCAATCATTACCGCGTCATAATCGCTAGACCAGCCAGGTTTATAACCCGCACCAATCACAATTGGTTTCTTGGAGCTTATTTTTTTTGTCGGATCAATAATTACTTTCTCGTATGCCAAATTTCCGAACAACACGCGCATAAATTCGGCGTTTATCCTTGTACCGTAAATACCTATCCAGTCCAGCTCGTCATCGCTCATTTCTCTTGTTTTTTTAGCCGCTTCAATATAGTTCTTTGCTATTATTCCCCCGCCGCAAACAATAAAAAACCTATCGCCATTTTCCACCTTTTTCAAAATCAAAGCGCGAAACTTTTTTAAAAATTCCACATCTACCTCTTCGGGCACGATTAAAGAACCGCCAACAGAAAGAACATACGTTTGGGTTTTTTTATTTTTTGTCATCTTTTTTATCATAAATGTCAAATTTATAATTAAATTTATTTTGATAATCCCGCCGACCCATGATAAAACGATTAAAACCCGCGCCGACAACTTGCAAAAATACTTTTAAATATCCTTCTTTGTGCAGCCGGCGCGGAGAATTTTCCACCACGGCGCTTTTTAAAATTCCGAACTTGCAAATTCTGCTCGCGCGATAAGAATAGTCCGAATCCTCGCCAAGAATTATTTTTTCGTCAAATCCTTTTATTTTATCATGCGCAGCTTTGGTGGCAAAAATACACCATCCGCCGGCACAAGGACTAAAGTGTGAAGCGATCATAATCCAAATATTCCAAAGCTTAGGATATAGTCTATCGAGGAATATATCCGAGGAAGTCCGGCTCAATGGCGCGGCGCAACAAAGTTTTTTAACTTTGAATTCCGCGACGGTTTTTTCCAAAAAATCATCTCCGACCAAGATCACGTCAGCGTCGAGAAATAATAAAATTTCACCCAGAGCGGCCTCGGCTCCGCGATTTCTTCCTGGCCCGGGCATTCCTCCTTCCACTACCCTTCCCCCCAAGCTTGCCACCACTTCTCGAGTTTTATCGGTTGACTTGGCATCAGCCACAATTATTTCCAAATCTTTAAAGGTTTGATTTTTAATGCTCGCAAGAAGCACGGGTAATTGTTTTTCTTCGTTTTTCGCGGGGATAATTATAGAAAGAATCATATTTTATAAATAATTTAAATTAAAATTATCTGTCTATAGCAAACTTTCGTACAAGCTTATGATTTTTTTTATCCACAATTCTTGTGAAAATTTTTTAGAACTTATTTTTGCCTGAGCAGCCATTTTCTTTCTCAACTCGATATCATTAATGATTTTCAGCGCTTTTTCGGAAAAATCATCTACTGAATTTTCAACTAAAAATCCATTTTCTCCGTTAACAACCGCATCTTCCGTTCCACTGGCATTGATCGCCACAACCGGCAAACCGGAAACTATAGCTTCCGCCACCACCAAACCTTGCGTTTCGGTCAAAGATGCAAAAACAAAAATATCACTTGCCTGATAATAAGCCACAATTTTTTCCTGTGAAATCCATCCGGTAAAAATAATATTTTTCTCAAGACCAAGTTCTTTGGACATCTGCTCAAGAGTTTTTTTCAAAGGACCGTCGCCAACAATAATAAATTTTACGTTTTTATTATTGTTAAAGATCTTCGAAAAAGAATTTATCAAAAATTTTACGTTTTTTTCTTCAGCAATTCGGCTGGTGGTAACAAGCACAACCTCATCATTGCTAATCTTGTATTTTTCTCTTATCCTTTTTCTTCCATCGCCGTCTTTACTGAACTTCTCTATATTTATTCCGCTTGGAATAACCGATATCGACGGCTTTGCTCCGTGGCTCAGAATAAATTTTTTTATGGAAGAAGAAGGCGCAATCACTCCATCGCATTGATTAAGATAAGCGATCGCTTTGTTGATAATATAGGTTTTAGGAATAAGCTTGGAAATAAAAGGGATATAATGCAAATGATCTTCGTACTTCGTGTGATAAGTAAAAACAAGGGGTATGCTCAAAGTTTTGGAAAATTTTAAAGCTTCATCTCCCAGTAAAAAAGGCTGCTGGCTATGAATTATGTCCAAATGTAAATTTTTTACCACGGAATCCATACCGAACAAAAAAGGCACAGTAATGGCATATTGATACCCCTTATATTTAAACCGAAGGCTTCTGCATCTGAAAATATTTTTTTCTTCTTTATCCAGACTAGAATATTTGGGAGCAAAAATAAAAACTTCGTGGCCGGCTTTTTTTAAACCGTCGTAAAGGCTTAGCACCGAGTTCTCAAGCCCGCCTACCGAAGGTGGAAAATAATTAGTAAATATTCCTATTCGCATTATTGTTAAGTTTTAAAAATTATTCTACGGTCACTGATTTAGCCAAATTCCTAGGCTTATCGATATCGCAATTATGGAATACTCCCATATGGCAGGCAAAAAGATGAAGGGGAATAACGGATAAAATAGGCGTAAGCATTTCAAGGGTTTTGGGAATATATATCACATCATCGGCAAAATTTTTCATTTCCTCATTACCTTCGGTAACGATCGCGATAACTTTCCCATTCCGCGCTTTTAATTCTTGCACGGCATTAAACATCTTGTCATAAACGCTGTCACTTGGAGCAATAACTATAGACGGAAAATCTTCATCAATCATAGAGATCGGCCCATGTTTCATTTCACCTGCCGGATATCCTTCCGCGTGAATGCAATGGGCTAATTCCTTAAGTTTGAGCGCCCCTTCCAAAGCGATCGGATAATTATATTTTCTCCCTAAGTACAAAAAGTTTTTATAGCTTGAATACTTTTTCGCAAGATTTTTTATATTATTATCCTGTTCTAATATCTTTTGAGCCAAAACCGGCAAGTTTTCCAATTCATTTAGAATACGCGTGCCCATTACATTTGACATTTGCCTTTGGCGCCCTAAAAAAACGGTAATAAGCGCTAAAATAGACAATTGGGAAACAAAACTTTTGCTGGCCGGCACAGCCACTTCAAGGCCGGCATGATTATAAACACCAACGCCGCACTCGCGCGCAATACTCGACCCTACTGTATTAACCAGCCCAAAGGTAAAAGATCCTTTTAACTTTGCTTCCCGAACTGCCATCAGAGTATCAGCAGTTTCGCCTGATTGGCTTATAGCCAACACCGCAGTTTTTTTATCTAAAATCGGTTTTTTATATCTGAACTCAGAACCGACTTCCGCTTCAGTGGCGATACCGGCATATTCTTCCATCATATATTCTCCCACTTTTCCTGCATAAGACGCAGTTCCGCAAGACACAATTACCAATCTTTCAATTTCGGCCAATTGTTTTTTTGCCATTTCGAGCCCACCAAGCTTCGCGATACCTTCTTCTTTGTTTATTCTTCCTCGAATAGCGTTCTTGATCGCCTCTGGTTCTTCATAAATTTCTTTAAAAATAAAATGGGAAAAACCGCCTTTTTTCGCCTCTTGCATTTCCCAACCAATTTCCTTAATCTGTTTTTCTACCACATGATTTTCCAAATCCATGATCTTGTAGTTTTTTGGAGTTATGATCACCATTTCGGAATCATCCAAATAGATTACCTTTCTGGTAAAATTGATAACTGCCGAAACATCCGAGGCCACAAAAGCCTCGCCATCTCCGATGCCAATGATCAAAGGACTGGATAATCGCGCGGCAACGATCTTATCCGGTTCAGAAGCGGAAATCACGGCAATTCCGTAAGCGCCAATAACTTCCCTAAGCGCCAGACGCACTGCGTCTTCCAACACACCTTTATAGTATTTTTCTATCAAATGCGATAAAACCTCGGTATCGGTTTCGGAAACAAATTTATGCCCTTCGGATTCGAGTTTTTTCCTAAGAGCGCGATAGTTTTCAATAATGCCGTTATGCACCACCCAAATTTTTCCGGTACAATCTTGATGCGGATGAGCATTGGTTTCATTGGGAATTCCGTGCGTCGCCCAGCGCGTATGGCTAATACCCGCTCTGTCGTGTTCCATATTGCCAATTTCTTTCAAAAGATTTTCCAAAACCAAAATCCGCCCTTTTGCTTTTAAAGAAAAAATATTATTTTTATTGCCCGCTATGGCAACACCCGCGGAATCATAACCGCGATATTCAAGATTTTTCAATCCTGAAATTAAAATGTCTAAAGTTTTTTGAGGGCCAGTATAGCCGATTATTCCACACATGGTATTAGTTGAACGTTTATAAAGTTCTTAAAGTTATAAAGTTTGCAAAATTTTACTTTATGACTTTATAACTTGATGAACTAAATAACTATATTAATTAATCTTCCTTTCACAAATATCACTTTTTTAATTTCTTTGCCTTCAATCACTTTCTTAATTTTTTCACTTGCCAGCGCTATTTTTTTCGCTTCATTTTCCGAAATATCCGCCGCAGCTTTTATTTTGTCCTTTACTTTGCCGTTAATTTGCATTACCAGTTCTATTTCTTCTTCTTTTACCAAGTTCGGATCATATTTCGGCCACTCGAATAAAAATATGCTTTTTTTATTTCCGACCGCCAGCCATAATTCTTCCGCAATATGCGGAGCAAAAGGACTCAATAAAATTAAAAACTTTTCAAAATGATCTTTCGGAACTTTTTCGTGTTTTTCAAACTCATTCGATAAAATCATCAACGTCGAGATCGCCGTATTAAATTTAAATCCTTCAATATCCTCCCCGACTTTCTTAATCGTCTTATGGATTAACCGCTCTAATTTGTCATTTGACATTGATTTGACATTTGTCATTTGACATTTGTCATTTAATTGCCATATTCTCTCCAAGAATCTTCTCATTCCTACCACACCCTTTGTGCTCCAACTAACCGACTGTGAAAAAGGCCCCATAAACATCTCGTAAAGACGAAATGAATCCGCGCCAAATTCACGAATAACATCATCCGGATTGATCACGTTGCCCCAGCGCTTGCTCATCTTGCGGCCGTCGGAAGCCAAAATCAAACCCACGTGGAAAAGTTTTTTGAACGGTTCCTCCGTGCTCACAACACCAATATCAAATAAAAATTTATGCCAGAAGCGAGCATAAAGCAAATGCCGCGTGGCATGTTCCGCGCCGCCTACATACAGATCAACCGGCATCCAAGATTTTTCTTTATTTTTATCCACTAGTGCCTTTTTATTTTTCGGATCAACATATCTTAGATAATACCAGCTGGAGCCGGCCCACTGCGGCATTGTGTTTGTTTCTCTTTTAGCCGCGCCGCCGCATTTCGGACATTTCACATTCACCCATTCACTGATCTTTGCCAAAGGCGATTCGCCGGTGCCAGTTGGCTCATAACTTTTAACCTCCGGAAGTTTCACCGGCAGATCTTTTTCCGGCACTCCCACCGCGCCGCATTTGGCGCAGTGAATAATGGGAATCGGTTCGCCCCAATATCTTTGCCTGGAAAAAACCCAATCGCGCATTTTATAATTAACTTTTTTCTTGCCAATATTTTTTTCTTCCAACCATTTAGTCATCTCTTCACGAGCTTTTTCCGAAGTTAAACTATTATATTTTTCAGAATTTATTAATGCGCCATCTTTACAAAATGCTTTTTCGCCTTTTAAAAACTGCTCTTTTTCTCTATATCCTGCTGCTATCGCTTTCTCTTTCGCTTTCTCTCCCAATATCGATATCCCGGCAATCGACACAACTGTAGGCCTAATAGTTACTTTAATCGGCAAACCATATTTCTTCGCAAATTCAAAATCCCTCTCATCGTGCGCCGGCACGGCCATTACCGCGCCAGTGCCGTAAAATCCCAGCACGTAATCCGCCACCCAAACCGGGATTTCCTCATTGGTAAACGGATTGACCGCTTTAACACCCTTTAGTTCCACGCCGGTTTTTTCTTTGGCCAAAGCCGTTCGCTCCATCTCGGTTTTATTTTGTGCTTGAACTATGTATTTTTCCACTTCGCTATAATTTTCAATTTCGTTCTTAAATTTTTGAATCAAAGAATGTTCCGGCGCCACCACGCAATAAGTACAGCCGAAAATCGTATCCAGCCGTGTGGTAAAAACATCAAAAGATAATTTTGAATTTTTAATTTCAAATTTAATGGTTGCGCCCTCGCTCCGGCCGATCCAGTTTTTTTGCTGTTCTTTGATCAATTCTTCCCAGTCCAAATTTTCCGTATCCAGATCATAAAGCAATCTGTCCGCGTACGCCGTCATTTTTAAAACCCACTGCTTCATCTTTTTTTGCACTACCTGAGTTCCGCACCGCTCGCAAAGTCCGCCTTCCAGATCCTCATTGGCGAGAACCGTCTTACAACTCGGACACCAATTCACCGGTTCATCGGATTGATACGCCAAGCCACGCTCGAACATTTTTAAAAATATCCACTGCGTCCATTTGTAAAATTCCGGATCAGTAGTATTGATCTCCCGATCCCAATCATAAGTAAAACCGAATTTTTCCAGTTGATTTTTAAAAGTTTCTATATTTTTTTCAGTCGCAATCCGCGGATGAATCTTATTTTTTATGGCGTAATTTTCCGTGGGTAAACCAAAAGCATCCCAGCCCATCGGGTGAAGAACATTACACCCTTCAAGAATTTTTTTTCTCGAAATCACGTCCGTAGCAATATATCCTTTCGGGTGCCCAACGTGAAGCCCGACGCCGGAAGGATACGGAAACATATCCAAAGCATAAAACTTCGGTTTTTTAGCCAAATCTTTTGTTTTATAAATCCCTAACTCTTTCCATGTCTCTTGCCATTTCTTCTCAATGATTTCTGGCTTATATTTGTTATTCATACTTGTTGAGCCCACAACAGCGGGCGAAATCCCGCCTTTTTTATGGCGGGACCATTTTGGCTCAAGTTTTTCTGGATCGTATTTTTTCATAAATTAAATCAATTTATTCACTTTTTCCAACAAACTTTCCGCTTCCTTAAAATTAAAAATCAAAGTCTTGATCCCGAGTTTTTTTGCCGGCGCAATATCCCGCTCTTCGGAATCCCCAACCGCTAAGATTTCCGACGGGAATAAATTCAGTTTTTTCATTGCCTCAATATAATATTTTTCCGAAGGCTTCATAGCGCCAGTATCTTCAGGCGTGATCAAAAATTTAAAATATTTTTCCCAAGAACTAAAAGCCTGATTGATTTTGCGAACCAAGTTTTTTTTGAACTCCTCACTGACTACCGCTAATACATATTCTTTATTAAGCTCTTTAACCGCGGATAAGCAAAAAGGAGAAACTTCCAGGTCTTCTATCGCCATGCGCCAAAAAATATCCAGCGCCTCGCCGACAATTTTATCTGTATTTTTACCCTGCAATTCAAGCGCTTCAAGCGTTTTTTTAAGCGCATATCGCCGATCGCGCTTTTGAGGATCTCGAGCATCAGGAATAAAAAAATTAATTTTATCAATTGTTTTTTTCCACTCCGTTAAGATTTTATCCGCCTTAACGCCAGTGCGAGTTTCCAAAAAATCAGCCGCCGCCTTATATGCGCGTTCTGTCCTCACCCCATAAAGCGTTCCGTCAGCATCAAATATTATAGCTTTAATCATTGGCTTTTGTATTTTTTTTAACAATATTTTTAAATTCCGTGTATAAAACAACATTATTGGAAATATTTTCCCTGACCAAAGAATTGGGTCCAATCTTTGAATCGCATCCGACTAGCACCCCGGGCATTAAATTTACGGCAATTCCCAAATGTGTCCGATCGCCAATAATCGCGCCCAGTGCCGCGAGTTTAGTTTCTACTCTTTCGCTTTTTACTATCGGCCTAATTTCATGCCTATCTACCCGAATATTAGCAGTGATCGTTCCGGCGCCAATTTTTACATCTTCTCCAATAATAGAATCGCCGAAAAATCCGGAATGTGTATGACTCCGCGATTGAAAAATCGAACGAGTAACTTCCGCATTCGCGCCAATTAAAACCCCGTCTTCTAAATTTACATATTTCCTAATCAAAGTATTATTGCCAATAGTGCAGCCATTTCCAATATAGCAAGGACCTTTAATAACCGCGTGCTCAAATATAATTGAATTTTCTCCTATCCAAACCGGTCCCTCGATAATAGCGCTTTTGGCAATTTTTACGTTCTTGCTAATCTTTTGTTCTTTAATAAGCGCGTCTATCATTATCTGACTATCTTTAAAAAGATCCCAGGGATATTTCAAGCTTGGAGTTTCTTCTTCGGTGATCGCGAGACGCGTATCATTTTCTTTCATAAAAAGCGAGAGCGCATCTTCATAAGCATACATATGCTCTTTAACCTTACGATAATAAGAAAAAAAAACTTTGGGCAATAAATAAATCCCAACCGCCTTAATATTCGAAGGCTCTTTTCCTTGCGCCGGCTTTTCAATGATTGAATTTGCCTTATCGCCTTTAAAGTCAAGCATCCCGTATTTCCATGGCTTGTCTGTTTTGGCGCCAAGTAGAACCATTTTTGCGCCGGTTTCTTTCTGCTTGGCAAGCATTATTTTCAAAAACTTATCAGCGTTAAAAATATCCGGATTTAAGACAAAAAACGAATCTTTGATCAATGATTCCGCCTGCATTACCGCATCGCCCATCCCTTTGGCTTCTTTTTGAACGAGATACGAAAGCTTTACGCCGAAAAGAGAGCCATCTCCAAGAAATTTTTCTATTTGAGAATTCGGCGAATGCACGATAATAATATCTTTGACGCCGGCTCGCGCCACCGCTTCCACCGTCCACTCGATCAATGATTTTCCCATTATTTTTATAAGAGACTTATGTTTTTTTTCCGCCAACGGCCAAAATCTCGATGATTCTCCCGCGGCCAATAAAATTGCTTGCATAAAGTAATTTTTAGTTTTTAAAAATATCTTATAGGCTCATTAATAATTTTACCAATTTTTCCGGATCATAAATTACTGGTCCGTCTGCCAAAAGCAGATCGCCGGTTATAAATTTATTTTTATCCAGTCCTTTATCCGCTTTTACTAATTCCATTATCGCCGGCTCTTCTTTTTTGTATTCTTCGATCCTTTCTTTCGCAGGTGTCTGACTGTTGTAAATCACGAAATCCAGCGGGCAACCCATGTATTTTTCCACTTCGCTGGCAAAATCCGCCACGGAAAAATCATTCGTCTCGCCGAGCTTGGTCATAGTGTTCGTTATTAATACTTTTTTCGCTCGGGATTTTTTAAAAGCTTCACTCATTCCCTCCATCATCAAACAAGGAATTGCGGAAGAATACAGATCACCCGGACCGATAGTTATCAAATCAGCTTTTTCCACCTCCGCAAGCGCTTTCGGATAAGCCTTGGCCTTCGGCTCTAGATAAACTTTTTTAATTTTCAGTTTCGGATCATGCTTAAGAGGAACATCAATTTCATCTTCGCCTTTTACGATCTCTCCATTTTCCAATTCGGCGTAAATCTGGGTTTTCTCAATAGTCGCCGGAAGAGCTCTGTGTTTTTTATTCACTTCCATAAATTCATGCATCACATCCAATGCTTTTCCATAATCCTTTAAATTATTTTCCAGTCCCGCTATAAAAGCATTGGCAAAAACATGCCCTTTGTGCCCGCCGTCAAAAACTTCATGGCCAAACCTGAAAACCCAAAGATCTTTTTTCCACTGAGGTGCATCGGATAAAGCCAAAATATGCCGTCTGATATCTCCCGGAGGCAAAACGTTAAAATCTACTCTCAATTGCCCGGCTGACCCGCCATTATCAACCATTGAAGTAATACCGGTAATCATCGTTGAATATTTTTTAAGCGGCATCAAAATTGCCTTCGGCATAGCGTTTCCTCCGCCAAAACAAACAATATTTTTTTCCATATACTTTTACTTATTAAATTAATGCGAAACTGTTCTTTTTGCCTTTCAAACAAAGAAAAAGCTTCTTATAAATCTACTTTTAGTATAGCTTAATTAAAGATTTTGTCAAAAAAAAATAGCGGGGATTTATCGCGTGTTACTACTGATAAATCACTCCGCTTGCTTTGTTCAAGTTTTATCCTGCGTTTTCAAGCAGAAATTGCTATTTTTTCTCTTGCGGCCTCAAGTCCTTTTGCCAATTCCCTAACCTTTGTTGGTATTGCCATTTCATTTGCGTTGCAAAACGCCATCATTATGGTCGCCCAACATTCGGGAGTAGGCGCGACGATCAAGCCCGGAGCACAATATATTTCGCAGACGGGCGGCTCGGCTTTTTTGATATGGGTTCCTTCAAACACTGCTCCTTCACCGGCCATATTGGTAATAATAAACCGCTGATTTTCCGGCAAATTCTGATTAAGCCAGAAAAGCACCGTGAAGACTATCTCTTCTTTTGGTTTATTCGCGAATGGCTCGCAAAGCGCGAAGTTAAAAGGCTTAACCGTACCAGTATTTTCGTCAAAGTTGCCGAAATATTGCTTCAACATCCAGAATGGACCCATGGAGTTGTAAACTCCAATGCCTTGTTTGATTATATCGCCAATCGTGTGGGCCATTTTTACCCAATGGGGTTTGGCTTTCTGTCCGTAGACGCATAATTGAGGCTTAATTTCCGGAATACAGAAGACTCTATCCACAGCTGTAACTTCTGTAAAATTATTGTTCCTGTAAATCCAGACACCATCTTTATCGCCGACTACTATCGGCAAATCTTCAAACACCGTTTTTACAGCACAAGCCTCAAGGTTGCCCTTATCGTCGCGCAGAGATATGGCAATGGTTGCTGTTGGTTTGGGAAATTTAGATTCTTCCCCGTCATTGCCCCATGTCCAGTCGTCACCGGAAAAGACACACTTTTCTTTTATCTCCGAAAACTCAAAAGCCAATCTCTGAACATTATTCGCCACTGCTTCTTTGGTACAATTCGGTAAATCGCCTTTTGCGATCGCTGCTTGGAGATCGTGACCTGCGGCAACAAGTACCTGTATCATCTTTTCCAGATTTTTATTTATTTTTTTTCTATTCACGTTTATCACCTCATTTATAAAAGAACGGTCCGGAAAATCCGGATAAAAATCCTCCTCTTTTGCTGAATTCAGCCTATCATAGAAAATCAATCCTGTCAATTGTTTACGCGCTTATTAACTGCGATCAAAAATCATTTTTTAGAGCGTAAAAAATTTCTTCCTGCCGCCATTCCGAACAATCCCGCTACTACACCGCCGAGAATGAACATCAGGCCAAAACCCAGAGAACCGAGAAGCAAACCAGAAATCAGCGAGCCGAGAGCCGTACCTAATGGAGAAAAAACCGAATCTATGGCTCCGGCTTCTTCGGAGTTGACCTTAAGCTTCTCAGCCACAAAACCGCTCCGCGCCGTATCGGCGATATAAACTCCGGCAGCTTTTCCCAAGAAAAGAAAAAGGATGATAAAAAAATTCATAAATCCGGCGAATATTCCCAGTACAATGGAAAAAATCGCGGCAATCAAGCTTCCTTTAATAATCGCGCTTTCGCTCTGATGTCCATCTTTGCCAAACTGCCTGATAATTAAAAAAGAAATTGGCAAAAACAAAAGAGAAAACGCGGATAAAAAAAACAAAATATAATTTTGTGACCAACCGAGACTCTTGAGAAATAAAGGAAAAAAGGCGTGATAAAATCCGTCAAAAATTAACACTATCATTGATAAGGCGAAAAAAGGAAGCATCCGGCTCACCTTCAATTTATCAAAAACATCCGCGTAATTACGGCGTAACTTGGCCAAATCAAAAGATTTATTCAAAAAATCCGGCTTTTGATTTTTAAACCTGGTAAAAAATAAAATGGCGAGCAAAAACTGCAAAGCCAAACTCACGATAAAAACGCCGGAAAATCCAAACTTCCAGATCACTAAAGCTCCGGTAAGAGGAGCAATCGCATTGGCATAAAACGGAGCCGAATAAAACCAGCCGAACGAATTCGCGTAATTTTTTATCGGAGAGGAAATCAAAATTGCCCGGATAGAAACAAAAAACAAAGCGGCGGAAATCCCAAGCATCGCCTGAAGAAAATAAAATAAAATGGGACTATGAATAAAAATCATTCCCAAAGAATAGAACCCATACCCAACAATGCCCGCCGTGGCTAATTTAGCCGGATTAATTTTATGATTCAAAAAACCGACAATGGGCGAAAAAATCGCGAACAGCAAATAAATCAATAAATAGGCATAACCCACTTCCGGCAAAGAAAATCCTCGCCCTGACAAAAACAGCGGAAAATACAAAGAAAAAAGTTTGTAAGCGAACATTACTCCGAAATGCGCCGCTGTGACGTCTCGAGTGGTTTTTTCAATATTAAGAGAGATGGCCATAAATTTTTTTTAAAAAAACTTTAGCTCTTAAATCTTATCTTAAAAGCGAAGCTAAGTCAAAAATTTCCATAAAAAAATCCGGAGAGAAAATTAACTCCGGTAGGGTTGGCTTTGAAGCAGGAAACCGACATACGCCGGCGCCAGAATATCCCCGATATATTCGTGCATTTTTATAGCACGAAATACAGAGAAAACTCGCGGTTTTAGCTCATACAGTTCTTTTACTTTAATGGTACTGTCACCTACTTCTACGGTCTCTAGATTTTGGGACACTTTTTGTTTTTCCCACTCTCCAATTGTCTTTATTTCTATTACGCCGCTCTCTTTTTCTTCTTCCGATTCTTCAGCCTTTTTTCCAAACAATTTTTCAAACCATTTCATAAATACCTCCAAATTTGTACTTTAAGCTTAGCACAAAATAAAAATTTGTCAAGACTCGATTTGCATAAATTTTGGATAAAAAAAATAGCGGGAAATAATTCTCTATTTTGGCAGTTTCGCCAAAGAACCATTTCTCGCTTTCAAAATTTTTTTAAGGGGTCTCCCAGCCTTCTTCCTTCTTAATCCAGCAATATGGCAGAACACTCGACATTGTATCAATCCTCGCCGGCAAATTCTTGACAATGGTAATATTTGCCGCGTATTGGAATACCAATACTTCTGCTATATCATGGGGGTCAAGAACCTCTTCCAAGTCCGCTTTTACGCGTTCTGCCGAATCCAGAAATTCCTCTACCAGAGTTTCTATGTCTTCTAAGGAAAACAAAGCCACTTTCCCGGTTTCTTTGAGAACTCTGGCCCGATTAAGAGCATTTTCGACATAGAACCTTCGTGCAGTTTCTCTTCCGTTTGTCAGAAATACCATCAAACAATTCAGCGCGAATGTCCCATCTCCTTTGGACCCAGTTGCATTACTTATGACCATCAAGTCATCGGTTCGCATTACCGTGATATGTCCCGGTTCACTAGCCTGTCCGGCATAAGGATTGGAAACCGATTTATTAAGCACTGTTCTTTTGCCGTCTTTCCAGGAGCAAAGCTCCCAAAAATCAGGAGCGCCTACTGCCAAAAGGTCGCCGATCTTTTGATTTTTAAACAATATCTCAGATTCTTTCGAGCCATATGTTTTGTTTTCCTTGGTCATTTTTCTCTTAAAAAGCTCTTCCCATGCTTGGAAATAATCGTGGAAAATTCTCACCATAGATCCTTTCCGGTAAGCCTCCATAATATCACCCACCGTTCTTTCTCTTAACGGAACATTTCCGGCAAGAGAAAGCAATGTAATCAGTTCCTGCTGAAATGGATTTGCCCATCCGCCGGAAAGATGAACCGACGAAAATCCTTTATTTCTCCATTCTTGCAATATCTGCTCGCGCGTATGATTGCCGTAGAGCAAAATACATTGCTCTGCTGAAAACGATACACCGTCGATCAAATCGCCGGGAGCCGGAGCTTTCTGGATTTCCGGATTCCTTATTCCGGTACAAATTCTTGTCTCTCTTATTATATCGGGAAACATTTCCTTAACTTCCATGTCTTTTCCTCCTCATTTTATCTACCTTTTTGCTTCGGTCGCGAAGCGCGCACCGCGAAGAACAAAACATTTTTTCCGCAGTGCCAAATAGCCGCTATTTGCCGATTTCAGCGAATATTTGGCACCGCAGAAATTAATTTTTAAAGAACTAATATATTATAGTATTCCTTTTAATCATCCTTGTCAAGATAGTCAAATTATTATAGTATTTACATACAAAGAAAGAATAAACATTCATCCGGATTAAAAAAATAATTATGGCGAAAATCGTCTTTGCGTGCGGCGGAACCGGCGGACATATTATGCCGGCCATCGCTCTGGCCAATCACTTTAAACAAATTTCCGGCTCTACCGCTTTAAAAACAGAAATTGTATTCATTGCTGCCGGCGACAAGCAGATAATGGAAATTTTTAAAAAAAATAATTTTAGTTGTAAATTGATCCAAGGCGGCAAGTTAAGGCGTTATTTTGACTGGAAAAATTTCACCGATATATTTAAAATAATGATCGGTTTTTTTCAGTCGCTTTGGTTTTTGGCAAAAATAAAACCGGATGTTATTTTTAGCAAAGGCGGGTATGCCGGCTTCCCGCCGGTAGTCGCCGGTAGAATACTGGGCATTCCGGTGATCATTCATGAATCCGATCTGGTTCCGGGTATCGCCAATCGCTTGTCCGCGTTATTTGCGAGCCGTATCGCTCTCGGATTTCAAGGTTCCGCAAAATATTTTCCTGGGGAAAAAATAGTTTTCACCGGAAATCCTATACGGGAAGAATTATTAAAAGGAACTAAGGAACAAGCGAGAAAAGAATTCGGACTGAAAAGCAATTTACCCGTAATCCTAATTACAGGCGGCAGTCAAGGCGCCAAACGATTAAATGAAATAATTTTGGAAATACTACCGGAAATACTTGGCTTTTCTGAGGTAATACATCTGGTAGGCACAAATAATTACGAAGAATCAAAAAGCTTGGCAGAAAATAAAAATCTGAAAAATGCGGAAAATTATCACGCTTATCCTTTTCTTAATGAACAAATGAAAGAAGCTTACGCGGCCGCGGACCTCGTTATCAGCCGAGCCGGAGCAAATTCCATAAGCGAAATACTTTCTTTGGGAAAAGTCAGTATTCTTGTCCCGCTTTCAACAGCGGCAAACGATCATCAAGCAAAAAATGCGAACCATTTTTCAAATCTTGGTGCCACTATAACGATTGACGAAGTTAATTTTGACAAAAAATTCTTAACGGAAAAAATTGAAACTCTTCTAAAAAATCCGGGGGAAAGAAAAAAAATAGAAAAAAAAGCGCTGTCTTTAGCGATTCCCGATGCGCGAAACCGCCTTTCTGAAGAAATTTTATCTTTAATAAAACCATAAAATGTAACTTATTATTGTTTTTCCAGTTTTATCACCGTCACTTCCGGCGGAACAAGAAATCTAAACGGCAAAACACTCATACCGATGCCGCGATTAATATACATCTGAGTATTGCCAATCGTATAAAGCCCTTTGATAAAACCCTTCCCGGCCGGCCTTTTCGCCGGAATTATATATTTGGTTAAAAATGGAATATAAACCTGCCCGCCGTGAGTATGTCCCGCTAGAACCAAATCAATATTTTTATCCGCGGCTTCTTTGATGATATTCGGCGAATGCGCCAAAAGTATCCGGCAATTCTTGTCGCCCTCGTCCAAATTTTTTTCCGCTTTTTCCAAATCGCCTTTCAGCTCTCCGCTCGTATACGGATCCTTAACTCCCAATATACTCAATGTTTCGTTCCCTGAAACAATTTTTTCAGAACTATTTATCAGCACTTTTGCGCCAACCGCCTCAAGACGCGTTTTTAATTCCCCGACCCCATAATCCAGCGCCCAATAATCCCAATTGCCAAAAATCACAAAAGTTTTGTAGCTCGCCGAAATTTTCCCGATCAGCTCTACCGCTTTTTCCATTCCGGTATCATCGCT
The DNA here is from genome assembly GCA_030693205.1 of bacterium. NCBI lineage: Bacteria > bacterium. The sequence goes on along the minus strand of JAUYBG010000005.1, from coordinate 78,507 downwards.
GACCAAATCTCCGGTAACGAAAACCGCCGCCGGATTTTGCGATTTTATCGCCTCATAGATTTGACTGATCCTTGTTTCTTTTGTTTCGCGAGTAAAATGCAAATCGGAGATCTGGACAAATCTATCCGGCAAATCTTTTTTTAAACAATTTAATTTAATCGTTTGATTTTCTATTTTCAAAGTATTCGGCTCAATAAAATAAGCGTAGCCGAGCAAGGCGATAAATAAAATCAAAAAGGCAGATAAAATTTTAAATGTCTTTTTTAGCATATTTTTTGCTAATTTTAATCGCCATTATTCCGTACAGCACTCCCAGCACTGCTCCTGCCAAAACATCGCTCGGATAATGCATGCCGTTATGGATCCTGGCAAAGGCCATAAATAGCGCGAAAGCCGCAGCTGGCAATAAAAATTTCCGATAGTAATAGACGTATACTGTCGACAAAGACAAAATATATGCCATATGACTGGAAGGAAAAGAAGAACTGGTATTTAATTTTCCCAAAGGAATTAACTCTCCCGGATGCGCTAAATACGGCCGCAATCTGAACAAACCGAATTCTGGCAAAATATATTTAAAAAATATCTCGCTCGTCAAAAAATGCAAGCCCACCGCAATCACGGCGGCTACGGCAATTTGCTTGCCGTTTTTTTTATCCCAAATTAAAAAATATCCGGTAATAATAATTCCCAAAATTCCGAGCAAAGTATTCGAGCTGACAAAAATCGTGGCCGGATCAATCCACCCCGCGGCAAGTTGATTAAAAAAATTTACGATTTCAAATTCCATAAAAGTTATATTCCAAATAATTCTTTCGCGTTCTCGCTTGTCGCTTTTTCAAGTTTCTCAACACTAACGCCTTTCAACTCCGCGATTTTTTTTGCCACATGACTCACAAAAGCCGGTTCATTGCGCTCGCCGCGATGCGGCACTGGCGCCAAATACGGACAATCGGTCTCAATAAAAATTCTATCTAAAGGCGTATTTTTTATCACCTTATAAATCTCCGGTTCAACTTCATCGGTTATGAGCGATTCGGCTAAATCAATGTCCTGCAGTAATGGCGCTTTAACTATTTTGGGTTTCTTTACATAAGTTATAGCTCCGGTGAATCCGATATTAAACCCCATCTTTATCAATTCTTCGGCAATCAGCCAACTTCCCAAAAAACAATGCGTCACACCCCGCCAGCCGGATGTTTTGTAACTCTTTAAAATTTCCAGCAGATCCACGTAAGCCTCGCGACAGTGAATTATGATCGGTTTTTTGTGTTTTTCCGCCAATTCCAATTGCGCCTTAAAAGCTTCTGTTTGAATTTCTCTGGGCGACAAATCTCTAAAAAAGTCCAAACCGATTTCCCCCACTGCAACTACTTTCTTTTGCGCTATCAATTCTTCCAATTTTTTAAGCGCTTCTTCGTTTAATTTTTCCGCGTCGTGAGGATGAATGCCAATCGAAGCAAAAATATTTTTATGCTTCTTAGCCAACTCAATGCTTCCCTCGCTCGAAGCCAGATCACAGCCAACATTGATCATTTTTTCTCCGCCCGCGTCAAAAAACCGCTTGATAACTTTCTCGCGGTCAAGATCAAATTCCTTAAAATTAAGATGGGCATGGGTATCGATCATAGCTAAAAATTATTTTAATCGCGGGAATAAATTCTCGCCTTTTTTTATTTTCGTGCCGGGTTTTAATCCGCCCCACTTTTGCGCTTCGCTCAAAGTTTTAGATAATTCCGCGGCTCTTTCTTTTTCATCCGCAAATAATTGGCAAAAAATCTTATCCGATGTTTCTGGCATAAAAGATCGGATTAACCAAGCAATTTGACGTAAAGATTCTAATAAATCATAAATGACTAAAGCAGCTTGTTCCTTATCGGTTTTAATAAGCTTCCATGGCTCCGAAAAGTCAATATACCGATTTTGCTTTCTCACCATTCCCCCCGCTCCTTCCCCAAATGATATTATTAATCCCAATGCCTTGTCTATTTTTAGATTATTAAATCCTTTACTTAAACTATCCCAAACGACCTTGAAATCATTTTTATTTGCCTCAAAAGCATGCTCTTTAAATTTGTTTATTTCTCCAGTCTTTTTTAAATCAACATCTGGTATTTTTCCGTCAAAATAATTTTCAACCATCGTCAAAACCCGAGCCACTAAATTCCCTAATCCGTTTTGCAGGTCCGCCGCATATTTTTCCGCCGCCCGTTCCATCGTCAAATCCACATCTTCTCCAAAAGTGCCGGCGCTCATCAAAAGATATCGTGTAGCATCTACTCCAAATTTACCGATCATTTCATCGACAGCGATCACGTTTCCAAGGGTCTTGCTCATTTTTTTACCACCGGCTAAAATATGCCCGTGAGTAAAAAGTTTTTTAGGAAGCGAAATGCCAAGATGCATAAGTATTATCGGCCAAATCGTCGCATGAACCCGTAAAATATCTTTCCCGATAAGCTGCATTTCGGGAGGCCATTGTTTTGGAAGTTTTTTTGGATCCCCTTTCCAGCCAAGACCGGTAAGATAATTCAAGAACGCATCCACCCAAACATAAGTCGTATGCGAAGGATCAAAAGGCAAAGGAATTCCCCAAGAAACATTTTTACGAGAAATCGAAATGTCTTTTATCTTTTGATTTTTAAAAAAAGATAAAATCTCTACTTTGTACTTATCGGGCGTAATTTGAAATTCATTTTTTATTTTTTCTTCAAGCTGTTCCTGTGTCTTTCCGGACATCCGAAGAAGATAACATTCCTCTTTTAATTTCTCGGGAACGGCATTGTGATCCGGGCATTTTCCGTCAACCAATTCATTTTCAGTTTTAAACTGTTCGCAACCAATACAATACAACCCTTCATAAGTACCTTGATAAATTGCGCCTTTATCCTTTAAAACCTGTAAAGCTGCCTGAACCGCTTTTTTGTGCGGCGCATCCGTAGTGCGAATAAAATTATTGTAATCTATGTTCAATTTTTTCCAAAGTGTTTTAAACTCGCTTGAAATTTCATCAACGAATTGCTGCGGCTCCTTCCCCGCTTTTTCAGCCACTTTTTGAATTTTCAAACCGTGTTCATCCGTACCGGTAAGAAGGAATGTCTCTTTGCCGTTAAGCTTGTTCCATCTCGCCAAAACATCGGCAGCTACAGTCGTATAAGCGTGGCCAATGTGCGGCTTGGCATTGGCATAATAAATTGGAGTCGTAATATAAAAATTTTTTGACTTAGTTTTTTTTATTGACATATTTAATTAAAAGCATTAGATTGAAAATCCAATGGCTTTTTTATTGCGCTAAACTATTTTTTTCCCCAATAACAAGTTTTTTAACCAAAATCATTACGATTATAGCGATAGGAATGGCAAAAAGCGCGCCGGTAATCCCGCCCAATTGCCCGCCGCTTAGCACCGCAAGGATCACGATAATCGGATTAAGCCCCACTGTTTTTTGCATTACCATTGGAATAATAATATAGGATTCGATCTGCTGGATAATATAATACATTAAAAAAACCTCCGCCCCAAGCCAGGGTGAACTCAAAAAAGCGATCAAAACGCCAGTTCCATCCGAGATCAATCCCCCCAAATAAGGCACGAATCTTAAAATAGCCGCCAGAACCGCCAGCGCCGAAGCAAAGGGCACGCCCAACAGTGTTAGACCCAAAAATATGGCCGCGCCGCTGACTAAACTGAGAATCACCTGTCCTAAAAACCACCGGCCCATTTTAAATTCTATTTCATCCAAAACTTCAACCAATTCTTTATGCCGGCTGTGATGAATGATCTTTCGCAAATATTTTTTAACGAAACTTTTCTCGTCGGTTAAATAAAAAGAGATCGTCAAAGCGACAAACACGTAAAGCAAGTTTCCCAAATAAGAAACGGTCGAAAAAACAATGCCCAACGCTTGATCTTTCAAAAGGCTGAAAGTTTCAGAAATAAACCCATGAATGCTGTCTTTCAAACCATATCTCTCCAAAAAAGGATATTTTGCGATGTTTTGTTCCAAATACTGCGGAAAGTGCAAAGCCAAACCGCTAATTTCCCTAGCCAAAGAAGGCACTATCCATGAAAAAACCAGGCCAAGAAATATCAAAATGATCAAAAACACCAAAATAGTCGCAATAGTGCGCGGTATTTTTTTTATCTCAGCCCAATCAACTATAGGATTAGTCACCGTCGAGATCACGAATCCGGCAAAAAGCGCCAAAAGCAATTTTTGCGTCAAAAACAAGAACACCACGACAATGATCGAAAAAATTACTTTAAAAATCGTATTGTAAGAAATTTCCAATTGATATTTTTCCATATGTTAATTATTTATAATTTAAAAATTTTTTCCAAACTTTTTTTATCTTTCTCTTTAAAAGGCCCGATTAAAGCCAGATTCAATTTATTGTTTTTAAAAATATCGGCCGCTACTTTTTGGATATCCTTTATTGTCACCTCGTCAATTTTCGCCATTTTTTCTTCCGGAGTCAGAATTTTTCCTTCCAAGATTTCCTGATCCGCGAAAAAACTCGCCATAGACGATGAGGATTCCAGATTCATTATCATTCTGCCTTTGATATAATCTTTGACTTTTTGCAATTCATCTCCACTCGTCCCCTGTTCGGCGATTTTTTTATATTCGCCTAAAATTATCTCTATCACTTTTTCCAAATTTTTGGCGTCAATGCCGGCTTGGGTCGTAAAATAGCCGGAATCGGTATAAGACTCCGCGGAAGAAAAAACATAATAAGCCAAACCTTGGCGTTCGCGAACGGAAGTCCACAACCGCGAACTCATTCCTCCGCCCAAAATCGCCGCGAGCAGCCTGAGAGCATAGTGATCAGGGTGACCAAGAGCGTATCCTCTCGCGCCAAGACTGATATGTGTTTGCTCGGTTTTTTTGGGATAAATTAAAATTTCCGGATTTTTTTGAAATTCTTTTGTTTGCTCTTTTACTTTAGAAGATCTGCCGTCAAATTTATTAAAATAATTCTCAACTTTTCTTAGCGCCTCCTCACCTTCAACCGCTCCGGCAACCACAATAGTAATATTTTTCGCCACATATTGATTTTGAAAATATTCAATAATCTGTTCTCTGTTTATCCCGCTCACACTCTCGGGCGTACCGGCAATATCGCGCCCGGCCGGAGTATCGCCATAAAGCAAAACTTCAAATAGATCAGATACGTATCTCGGAGGATCATCTTTGATCATCTTTATCTCTTCCAAAATCACACCCTTTTCCCGCTCCATTTCCTCCTTTAAAAAAATAGCTCTCAAGAGAATATCAGAAATTACGTCCATCGCTTTATCCAAATGGAATGCCGCCGCTTTGGCGTAAAAACCGGTATATTCTTTGCCTGTAAAAGCGTTGTATTCCGCGCCTATTTTTTCCAGATCTTCCGAGATAGCCAATGTAGTCGGTCTTTTTTCCGTGCCTTTGAAAAATAAATGCTCCAAAAAATGGGAAATACCGCTAATTTTCTTGTCTTCGTATTTGCTTCCGGTCCCCACCATTACCAAAACCGTAGCGGTTTTAGTGCCTTCCATCGGCGCGATAATCACGCGAAGCCCGTTATTTAAAATGGTTTTTTTATACATAAATCTGAATTCACGTTGATTATGATTTCTTTAAAAACCTTTTAATCCTGATTAATCCCGAGCATGGGATAACTTCAATTCCTTTTTTCTCCAATTCATCAAGAAATAAATTCATTCCGAGCGAATCACTGGACATATGGCCGGCAATTACAACATTGATATGCGCCTTTTCCGCCTCTTTTTTGTGCTCTTCGCTCATATGCATGCCTATAATCGTCCCAATTCCCGCTTGCGCCATTTTTTCGTAAATTTGCGGCGCGCCTTCGGTGCCTCCGGTAATTTCCGTTATGGCAATTTTTCCGGTATAATTTTCCGGCAAACCGGCAAAAAGACGCGGTCCGGCATTTAATTTTATCGCTTCCTTATATTCAGAAATTTCTTTTAAAAACTTAAGCAAATCACCAACATATTCAAAATTTTCTTTTTCAATATTTTCGCAAAGAAATTTTGCCACCAAGTTATCACAAGGCGTATGAACACAGATCATGCTTTGCTTAATCAGCCGAGCGGCATCAATTGACTGATTATAATTCCCCCTAATAACCGAACGCCCCACTTCACTGATTTTTTCCCTAATCACTCCTTGAGCAATGTTTATCGGCACGCCATATTTAATATTCAGCACCTCTGCCTGCAAATGCATCACGTCATCAAGTTTTGCCAGCGCTTTCCCCATTGGATGATGACTAATAATTAAATCAACCCCTAGCTTATCGGCCAGCAACACCTCTCCCGTATCAATATCTATGCCCGCCAATATTTTTTTTACTTTTTTATCCGAATCCGTCAAAAGTATTCTTGAATCCGAATAAGGATTGCTTAATTTTTCCGCATCAAATTCTTCTTTTTCTTCTTTGTTTAATTTCTCATATTGTTCTTTTGCGCGCTTCAAAAGCCGCTGGACTTTTTCTTTCCCGCGCAGATCGGATTCGATTCCCATCTTTATCGCCAAATTATAAATTTCTTTTATCGTCATCTTTTTAAATTAATTTTTCTTCCAGATAATCCGCGAGCTCGGCAATCTTTATTCTCTCTTGTTTCATCGTGTCGCGGTCGCGAACCGTGACCGCATTGTCTTCCAGCGAATCAAAATCCACCGTCACGCAAAATGGCGTGCCGATCTCGTCTTGCCGGCGATATCGCTTGCCAACCGAACCGGTTTCATCGTACTGCACCATCCACTGCTCGCGAAGGTCTTTGTAAATTTCCCCAGCCAGCTTTTTCAGCGGATCTTTTTTTACCAAAGGCAGAATCGCGGCTTTGATCGGCGCGATGCGCGGAGCCAAACGCAAAACAAATTCTTCTTCCTTGATCGATTCCGTAGTTGTCGTTCGCCCGCCTTTAATAACCTCGAAACTGTCGGCCAGCACTGCCAAAATACTTCTGTCCACTCCAAAAGTCGGCTCGATCACGTGCGGAATAAATTTCTCTTTGGCTGCTTCGTCAAAATAGCTCATATCCTCGCCGCTCGCTTTTTGATGCGCCGTCAGGTCAAAATCCGTGCGATATGCCAAACCATATAATTCTTTGAATCCTCCGAACGGAAAATTAAACTCGAAATCAACAGTGCGCCGGGAATAATGCGACAATTCTTCCTTGGCATGCTCGCGCACCCGAATGTTTTCTTTTTTAAGCCCTAAAATTTTCGTAGCCCATTTTTTCATTTCATCTTTCCAGTAATCAAAAGTTTTCTCCCAATCCTTCTCGCGGATAAAATATTCTATTTCCATCTGCTCGAATTCCAAAGTGCGGAAAATAAAATTGCCCGGAGTGATCTCGTTCCGGAAAGCTTTTCCGACCTGCGCGATACCAAAAGGAATTTTCTTGCGGCTGGAATTCAAAACATTTTTGAAATTTACAAACATTGCTTGAGCCGTCTCGCCGCGAAGATAAACCGCGGCCTTCGCGTCTTCCAGCGATCCGACTTGGGTTTTGAAAAGCAAATTGAACTTCCTCGCTTCGGTCAATTTTACGGACTTACAAACCGGGCATTTTAATTTATTGTCAGAAATAATTTTATTGATATCTTCCAAGCTTTTCCCTTCCACGCTTATTTTCAGCTCATCTTCGATCATATGATCCGCTCTGATCCTGGCTTTGCACGCGAGACAATCAATTTTCGCATCGGCAAAACTGGTCGTATGTCCGGACGCTTCCCAGACTTTCGGATTCATTAAAATACTGGCGTCAATTCCCACCATATCATCTCTTTGCTGAACAAACGTCTTCCACCAAAGCCTTTTAATATTATTTTTCAATTCTGCGCCCAAAGGACCGTAATCCCAAGTATTGGCTAATCCGCCATAAATTTCGCTTCCCGGATACACAAAACCCCGTCTTTTGCAAAGCGAAACGATTTTTTCCATTTTGTCTGTATTTTTTTCTGCCATAAATATAATTTGATGTAGTTTAACTCTTTTAATTTATCATAAACAACCACGATTGACAAGCTGTGGATATATGCTAATATAGATAAAATTTATCAAAAAGCACTTTAAAGGAGGAATCAACCGTGCCAAAAAATCAAAAAACCAAAACTGTGTCGCCGGAACAACAGCGGATAAATTTTGAAAGGCTGCAAAGAATGATGAAAAACCCTGAAAAAAACCTGATTGTTGGAAAACTTAAAGAGCTTGAGGCCTTACTAACCGGAAGAGATCAAGCGATCACGCTGGAAGAAGCGGCTAAAATAATGGATACTAGCGAACGGGGAATATGGGATATGCGCGCCAACTACCGCAGCCCGGATACGAAAATAGAAATATTTTCCGAAACAGAAGGAAAGCTGGAAATCTGGTACATAAAAATAAAAAAGAAAAAGCAGCCATAACGCAAAATCGGCTGCTATTTTTATTGACAAAATTCTTGTTTATATTAATATGGAATCACTGTACCTTACAATTAAAAACAAGGACGAACAACAAAAGCGCTTCAAGCGCGGGAAGTGATACTATGGGAAATGATGGAATAGGCATTAGAGTAATGAGCAAGTTCGCATCGGATCAGAAATTGATCCCAGCCATACTTAGTATAATTAATTCAACAGAGGCTGTCTGTATTGATAAGCCGTTTTGCGATGAAACCTTGCAGAAAGAAACAACCTGCGGACGCGTATTTATAATAGAAAAAAACGAAGATCAAAAACAAACGGCCATCGGGGTTGTGCTGGCGCATACGATTATTAAAAATAGCTTCGGGATATTCAGCATCGCTTTTGAAAAATCGATGCGGAATAACCAAGAAATGATCGCAAGCGCCATAGAAAGCTTCAAAGAGTGCGCGTTTAAAGAAATGCACTTGTCGCTTATTACCTTGATGGTTTCAAGCGGCGACGGCTTGCCGGGAATTCTCCTTAAAAAGGGTTTCGTAAACGGCATTGACAAGACAAATACTGACTTCTACAGTATTTCCAATAACGGAAGCGTGCTAACAAATTTAACAGGAAATGGCCACTCTGCCGAAATCCCAAAACCGGACGAGAAAGAAATCAAGAAACTGACGATAGCTCTTAAAAAATCCGAGGAAATTTGCCAAATGGCTTATACTGAAATAGAAGGACTTAAAAAAGCCCTCGGAGAAGCTCGGGAAAAAGGGTTACCGACAGACAAAGAACTGTTAAATCAAGTTGCCGAATTAGAAAGACGGCTCGATCAAGCGTTAAAAGAAAAAGGCAAATTCAAAGAATGGCTTGATGAAAAAAACCTGCGGCTTGAAGAAGCTCAAAAAACAATCGCCGATCGCAACGCGACAATTAAACGGCTCGATGGAGAAATAATCAAACTCAGTTTATTGTTAGGCGAAAAAACTCAAAAAGTTAACGAGCTGACAAAAATAACCGATAAACCAAGTGAACCAGCACCGGAAACCGGCGATCTTTATAAAGAGATAATAGATCTAAAACTGATCGGTTCTCTAGACGAACAAATGAAAAAAATCCAGGAGCTGATAGAGGAAAAATTGCGGAAAGCCAATCTTAATAGAAATCACACAAGGGTAAGCAGTTTAGCTGCCGCTGTCGGTATTATTATCAACAGCGATCAGCAGCAAACAACAATAACAGATCTGGCGGAAAGAATGCGATGCACAACCGCTACTGTCCGTAGCTTGGCAAAAGAGCTGGAAACTTTGGGAATCGCCGAAAAGCATAAACACTCGGTAAAACTAAAAACGTCAAATGAAACAATTGCGGAAAAAAATCCTGCGAAAGAAAAAAAGTCTTTGGCAGACGTAAAGCTGTCTCTAAAAGACTTGCAAGTCTTGCGGGTAATAATTGAAAACGGACAAGCTGGTATTTTGCAACAAGAAATAATCGAAAAAACCCGCATTATCCAGACCAGAGTAAACCTATCCGTAAGAACACTGGCTGAAAAAGGTTTGGTTAAAAATAGGCAAGAGGGCATACGTTCCAGAGTAACAGCTCAAGTGGATCAAATCCGACTCCAGCTTCCGGATATGATAAAACCTACGGAGCAGACAAAACCAGAAATAACTCCAGAAAAAGACGAGAATAGCCAGCGCCAACCGTCAGAACAGAAAAAACCGGAAGAAAAAATCGCAGAGCCGGAAATCGTTCAAAAACCGCCGAAATCGACGGAAACAAAAACAGAGCCAAACGAAACAATAAAAGCTGAATTATTGCTCTTGTCCGATTCTTTAACAAACAAAGAACCCGGCTTGCTAAGTTCCTTACCAGATAATAGAAAACAACAAGTGGAAGACTACTTAAATGACTATCTGGAAAAAGGAGAAAAAATCAGTTTGTCTGTTGTTTGCAGTAAGGCGGGCGTTAAGAAAAATCAAGCAAAAACTTTTATTTCGGCAATTGTCAAAACAATGAATAAAAAAACCGACAATCCAAACGACCGAATAAAAGCTATAAAAATCAGCCTTAACGAAGACGATTTCGAAAATAGCACGATCGAACTATTGAGTGAAACAGAGTTCTTGAGCGAGCTCGAAAAAGATAAGCCGCCGCAAGAAAAACCGGAGGAAAAAATAGTTACGATGAATGAGCTGAGAGAAAAGTTGCAAAATGAAAGCAATGTAAACGGTACAGATATCGCAGGAAAACCTAAAAGAACGTTAGCGCAACTCAAAGCCACACCCGAACTTTGTGATAAACAAAAAGAAATATTGGAGAAGCTGAATGACGCAGGAGGATCTTTAAAAAAGAGAAAAATAAGAGAAATATTTAGAATAAAGGATATCACCCTCACGCCATACTTAGATTTTATGGCAAAGCTCGATGTGATAACAATAAACGGAGAAACAATATCTCTAAAATTTTAGAGCGGCTTAACCGCTCTTTTTTTTATCTACCTTTCAAATGTTTTTTCTGATTTTTTTCATCAATTCCAAATAAAACGCCAGATTATGGATCGTCGCCAATCGTAAACCCAAATTTTCTTTGGTGATAAAAAGATGGCGCAAATAAGCCCGGCTGAAATTCCGGCAAGTATAACAATCACAGGTTTTATCAACCGGACCAAAATCCGATGTAAATTTTTTATTGGTAATATGAATTGAAGAATAAAAGTTCTTATTTCTAAAAACGCTTGCGTTTTTAATCCGCCCACTGGCGGACCAAACAAATAATTCTCCATGCCGGCCGTTGCGAGTCGGAATCACGCAATCAAACATATCGATCCCCCGCTTTACCGCTTCCACGATCTGATCAGGATAACCCACACCCATCAAATAATGCGGTTTTCCCTCCGGCAAATATGGCGACACCCAGTCCAAAACTTCCAGCATTTTTTCCGGCGGCTCGCCTACCGAAACTCCGCCAATTGCCACGCCATCGGTATCCAGTCCGACGATTTGACCAGCCGATTCCTCGCGATAATCTTTGAAAGTCGAACCCTGGATTATGCCGAATAAAAAATGTTTTGATTTCATTTTGGCGGTTTTTGCAATAAAATACTTTTTGCATCGCGCCGCCCACCGATAAGTTATATCGAGCGAATTCTTCGCGTATTCTCTGGTAGCCGGATATGGCGTACATTCATCAAAAGCCATGATCATATCCGCGCCCAGATCCAGCTGAATTTGCATGGATTTTTCCGGAGTTAAAAAATGTTTCGCTCCGTCTATCGGCGAACGGAATTCCACGCCTTCCTTCTCTATCTTCACTCCTCCTTGAAAAGGCGCGGGAATAAATTTTTCGTGCGAGGACTGTCTGAGACGAGTATTTTGCGAGGCGAGTTCCGCAGTAGAAAAATTTTGTTTCCGCGCCTTTTGCCCAAGCGAAAAAACCTGGAAACCTCCAGAATCAGTAAGAATAGGTTTCTTCCAGTTTATAAACTTATGCAACCCCCCGGCCTTTTTCACGAGTTTTTCGCCCGGCCGCAAATACAGATGATAAGTATTGCTAAGAAGGATTTCCGTGCCGATCTTTTCCAATTCGTCCGATGTTATATTTTTTACCGCCCCGCGCGTCGCAATCGACATAAAACAAGGTGTATTAACAACTCCATGAGAAGTGCTTATCCTTCCGCGTCTCGCTTTTGATTGTTTGGATTTTTTAAAAATTTTAAAAAATTGCATATACTGGTATTTTACTTAATGCCCGATACATAATACATTATACTAATTCCGGCTTTTTGGCAAAAAAAGAGAAGACATAAATTTATGCTCCACGATTTTTATTTTTATTTTTTCTTCTTTTTCTTTTACCTCTATAATAATTTCTTCCATTTTGTCCTCCTGCTATTTATCTCTCAGGTATTTGATTTTTAGTTTCAGCCCCGCAACTTTATTAGTATTATAGTTTTGCGACCTTGTATCTTTGAATTTTACAGCTCTTTGGGCTTTTAGTGAAAACCTTTTTACCATAGCTTCTAAGCTTTTTATTGCATCTTCAGACTCTATTTTAACATTTGTTTTCAAGGTTCAATTCCTCCTTATACTTAATCGATAAGACAATAATCTTATCCCGCGATTTTTGCCGCAGGCGGAAAACTTTTTTTTCTAAAATCTTCCGTTTGAGGCAACAAAAAAACAGCCCTCGACAGGCTTGTTCGCGTAATCTTCTGAATCTTTTTTCTCTTTAACTTATACGCATAAACAACCTGCCTTAGGACGGTGTAAAAAAGAAAAAGAAATTGTTGTTTTGCGTATAATTCATAAATTTCACTAATCTATAAATATATTAGCATATATAAAAAATCTGTCAAATTTATAGCGCCACTTTCCCTTCCTCGGGCGTGACGCTCAGATCATCCGGCAAACGGCTAGTTATGCCTTCGGCCGTAACCGCAATTTCACTCAATGTAAATTCATCAGTAGCGTTCAGGAAGTTTTTATCGATCAGCACTAAATAATTTCCGACATCGCTGATAGTCGGCGCAACGCTTACTTGGAATAACACCTCTTTCAACGGCGAAATTATTCCGGTGCCGACTTCTATATCGCCCGCTTCCCAAGTAATGGTCCTGGTATTTATATCGTAAAAGATCTTGGCGTCGAGAGGAAAAATATTTCCCGTCCATTTGATATTGGCCGGCAAAACCCCCGTAACTTTTACATTTTTAATTTTATTGACCGTATTTAAAATTTGCCAATGGATATTGTAAGCGGTAGTCTGTCCGACTTTCGGCGGAATAACCCCGGAAGTTTTCAGGCGATCATCGTCATTAAAATATCCTCTGACAAACAGAACAGGACTGGAGTTGATCTTTGTCTCAAAAGAGGCCGCAACAATTACTTTATTTAATCCGTCAGCATTAAAAATATTTCCATCTTTAATAGTAACGGTATTTTTTACCAGAAAATTCTTGCTGTTGCCGTCCATTATCGTAATGCTTCCATTGGTCTTTACACTAAATTCAACTTCTATTTCTTTATTCGGATCAACTGCCGCCAAATCGCTTCTTACCTTGCTATCCCATATTATAGTGTGAAGCGCCCGATCAAGATTGGCGTTTTCGGCAACCAAAGAGGTAAAATCCAATGCCTGACCATCCAAAACCGCGCTAATAATAAGATTTTCCTGCTTAGTATTGCTTAAGTTCCTGATCTTAATTTTATAATTCAATGTTTCCCCGATATCGGCGGCATAATTCTCTTTGTCATTGACCGTCTGAACAACAACAAAAGGCGAACCTATCAAGCTGGTGTTGGCGCTTATTTCATTATTAAAAATATATTTTCCGTCTCTGTTTCTCTGCTCGATCACCGCCCCGACTATTTTAGTTTCCACTTCCGAACTATTTAATGTCCCGATAATCTCTATCTGCCCGCTTGAAGCCCGAGTAAAACCAGACACTTCCCAAGTATCCGGCGCTTGCGTTGCGGAAGGATTGCTGCTTGTAAATACGAAACTGGAAGGATAATTGAGTTTTATCCTGATCATTTCAAAATCCATCGCCGTGGCATTCGTATAAGTCAAAATATATTTAATTTCCTGGCCCGCGACCGCTTCTTTGGGCGCAAATAAATTAACAGAAACTTTGGCTATTTTAACGTTAAACCTATGATTGGCTTTGGCTGAAAAACTGGAATTAAAATTTTCCGGATCATAATCAAGCGAAGCGGATATCACATTAGCGTTAACATCGGTAATTTTTGCGGAAATTTTAACCGATCCGTCATAACCGGCAGAAATTTCTCCCAGCTCCCAAACTATCTGCGAACCTTTTATCTTGCCAAAACCGGATTTATCTTTAATATCGCTAAACCCTTCCGCGGGATAACTCAAAGACAAAACCGCATTTTTCAAATTTGTCCGATTGTCATTTTTATAGGTAATCTCTATATCAGTTTCTCCCCCTACATCCAAAGTTTCCGTTCCAAAAATTTTCACAACGGTATTGGATTCGGCAAAAGCTTTTTGATTCTTATAAAAAATTTGATAAGCCACTCCCGCTATAAGACCGACGATAGCCAGAATCGCTATTCCTAAAAAGATTTTCTTCATGTTTATTATTGCTTTAGAAGCTTTATAACTATTACTTATTATATCACTTTCTTCTATTTTTAAAAAATAATTATCAACAAATAAACTTGCCAAAGCTCATCACTTGCCTGTTCAGTATATCTTCCAGCGAATGATCCAAGAGCTTTCCCAGCTTCTCCTTCCCTATCGCTTGCCAGCCAATATTTTCCAAATATGAAAAACCTTCCTCGATTATTCTTAAACCATCTTTATGGTCTTCCGCTATCTCCATCGGCCGCAATCCTAAAATATCCAGCAGCTTCAACTTGAACGCCAATACTATTTCTTCACTGGCAGGTATTGCGTTTTTACCAATGCTTTTCGAATCTAAATACTCGAACAGATCCAATAAAAGGTTGAAAATTTTTTGATCGGGTAATCTTTCTATTGTCGAAATATTAACCAATTCCGCCGCGTATAGCGCGATCGCGGATCGCTCAAAATCGTTTTTTAAATTCCGGAAAGATCTGATCTCGGATGCCTTAGTAATAGTGATCAAGGCCTTGCCGTCAAATAGCATTAAATCCACGTAATCGAGCACTTTCAAGTGCGGCGCCAGTTTTGAAGTAATGCTTCTTGACCCGCGGCAAATAGCGCGGATCTTGCCTATATCCTTGGTATAGACAGTCAGTATCCTGTCCCTGTCTTTATAATAATCGCTGGCTAAAATTATACCTTCCTGCGAATAAGGGAGTTCCATATTATTTCACTTTCTTAACCGCGAATTTAATTTTTTCGCCTTCGATCTCCAAATCTTTTTCCATATCGTATTTTCCGCCTTCTTCATATTTATCGATATTTTTCGTAATGGTTTTTTCTTTGATATATTTTTGCCATTTGGCATTGGCGAAAATTTTCCCCGCACTTCCGTTTTTTCCGTAAAAAACTTCGATCAAATCTTCCTTGGTCAAACCCAAGTCTTTGCGCATTGTCTGGATATGCCGCGCAATATCGCGAACAACTCCCTCTTCTTTAAGTTCATCGGTGATTTTTGTATCAAGCGCAATTGCAATCCGGCCATTAGTTTCCGATATCCAACCGCTCTTTGCGCTAACCTCAGAAACAAAAGCTACTTTTTTAACATTCAATTCATCGTTTACTAATTCCAACAAGTCGGCTTTTATTTTTTCTTTCGTTCCCTGAACTTCCAGCAGGGCCAAAGGCTGCCTGACTTTAATTTTTGATTTCGCGCGCGCGGCCAAACCCAAAGTAACAATTTCACGGACTAATTTCATTTCCTCGTTTAATTTCTTATCAATTAATTTTTCATCGGCTTTCGGCCAATCCGAAAGATGAATGCTTTCCGGAGAACCGCCTGTTTTAATATCTCGATAAATTTCTTCTGAAATAAACGGCACGAAAGGCGCGGCAAGCTTTGTCAATTCGCTCAAGACCGCCAAAAGCGTCCAAAGGGCCGCGGATTCCTCAACCCGCATCCTGTCGCGTGAGCGGCGGATATACCAATTCGACAGATCATCCGTAAAATCGCCGATAAGACGAGCCGAGCGAATAATATCATAATCATCCAAAAGTTTTGTCGTTTCAAAAATCGTTTCATTGAGCCGCGAAACAATCCACTTATCCAATAAATTTTGATTTTTGGCTGTGGGCTTTTGGCTTTTGGCTTTGCCCGCGTATGTCTTAAAAAATTGATATGAATTCCATAAAGTGCGATAAAATTTATTTTGCACTTCATTAAGATCCTTGAAATCAAAACGCTTCGGCTCTCCGGGTCCGCCGACCGTATAAAAATACCAGCGCAAAATATCTATGCCATATTTATCAGCCACTTCCCATGGACTGACGACATTGCCTTTGGATTTGCTCATTTTTTGGCCTTTCGCGTCCAGAATATGGCCGTAAGTTATGACATTCTTGTAAGGCGCGCTTTTTCCCAAAAGCGTGGCAATCGCCAGCAAAGTATAGAACCACCCTCTTGTCTGATCGATCGCTTCGGAAATATAATCAGCCGGAAATTTCTTGCCTTTAGCCTGCCCTGAGCCTGTCGAAGGGTCGACTAATTCTTTGTTTTCAAAAGGATAATGCCATTGACTGAAAGGCATTGAGCCGGAATCAAACCAGCAATCAATCACGTCCGTGATCCTCTTCATTTCGCCGCCGCATTTATCGCACTTAAAAATAACTTTGTCTATGAACGGTCTGTGCAAGTCTTCCAGTTTCTTACCGCCAAATTTTTCCAGTTCCGCGATCGAACCGATTATTTTATCATCTCCGCATTTGGCGCATTTCCAAATCGGCAGCGGCGTTCCCCAATAGCGCTCGCGGCTCAGTGCCCAATCTTTTATTTCGCGGAGCCACTCGCCCATCCGGCCTTTCTTGATATGTTCCGGTATCCAGTTTATTTTTTCGTTATTTTCGATCAAAGCTTTCTTGATTTTCGGATCAGACATCTTAATAAACCAAGATTTTTTGGCGTAATAGATCAGTTTCGTATTGCATCGCCAGCAAAAAGGATAATCATGCTCTATATCTTCGGTTTTGAATAAAACTTTTCTCTTGTCCAATTCGGTAATAATCTCTTTATTGGTTTCTTCTCTGGCCACATATTTTCCCGCCCATGGAGTAATTTCCGGAATAAATTTGCCTTGCAAATTCACAGTCATCAAAACCGGCAAATCATTTTCTTTTGCCACTCGCATATCATCCTCGCCAAACGCCGGCGCAATATGAACTATGCCCGAACCGTCTTGCGTGGTCACAAAATCCCCAGCCACGACTCGAAATGCAGGCTTACTTGCCTCGCTGAATCCGCCTACTGACGGAGAAAGCGGGTCCGGTTTTACAAAATCAAATAATTGTTTGTATTCCAAACCGACAAGTTCAGATCCTTTAATAACATCAAAATTATATGCTTTTAATAAACCGTCAAGATCTTGATGCGCAGGATGCTTCCTTAAATTCTCATTAAACACATCAATGTTACCGAACAAATATCTGATTTCTATAAGCCCCGCATTTGATTCCAAGTTTTTTTGTAAAATATCTTTGGCTATTATATAATTACCTGGAGCTAATATTGTAGATTCAGTTAATCCTTCTTTTCTATTCCCGCTCCCAATGATACTTCTGGACGATTTATTGCCAAAATACTTAATTATTACATAATCAATATCCTTTCCTACTGCCAGTGCCACATTTCCCGGCAAAGTCCACGGCGTAGTGGTCCAAACCAAAAAATATGTGGAATCATTTTCATGCACCAAGACATCACTTATAATCCCTTTTTTATCAGCCAAAAAAAGCTTCAAGGTTTTTCCGCTCGGCTCGTAAATATTTTCCGGCAATTTATCCGGCGCGATCCATTTCCAGCCTTCGATCTTTCCTTTTTCGTCTTTCAATTCCCCGCCTTTTGCGCGGCCGATGAAATTCTGATACCGCCAATGCGCGCCGTCAATTATGCTTTCGGCCAATCCCAAAGTTTTCACGATCTCGATATCAATCCCTGTTTCTTCTTTGGTCTCGCGTACGATCGTTTCTTCGTATGTTTCGCCTTTTTCCACTTTTCCTCCGGGCAAAGTCCATTGACCGGTTTTGATCCTTTTCCCCAACAATATCTCGCCTTTTTCGTTGACGACGACAATCCCCGTGCCCAGCCGGCTTTTGACTTTGAATTTCACATATACGGATTTTTCCGGTATTTTTTTATATCCTTGCGCCACTTCATGGCTCGAGAGCCCCGTGCCGCAGCGCGAACAATACGGCACAACTTTGTGGCCTTCGTAAAGCAAGCCTTTTTTGTAAATTTCCGACAGAATCCACCAAACTGATTCAATATACTCGTTGCTATAAGTTATGTAAGGATGCTCCAAGTCCAGCCAGAAAGCGATGCGCTTGGTCAGGCGTTCCCACTCGTCTTTGTATTCCCAAACCGACGCTTTGCATTTCTTATTAAATTCTTCAATGCCATATTTTTCTATTTCAGGCTTAGAAGAAATTTTTAATTCTTTTTCCACCTGAAGCTCTACCGGAAGCCCATGCGTATCCCAGCCGGCTTTCCGCTCAACCCTATATCCCCGCATTGTTTTATAACGGCAGACTATGTCTTTGAAAGACCTCGCCAAAACATGATGAATTCCGGGTTTCCCGTTGGCAGTCGGCGGACCTTCATAAAAAACGAATTCTTTTGATCCCGAACGCTGATTGACGGATTTTTGAAAAATCTTGTTTTCCTCCCAAAATTTCAAAATCGCTTCTTCCCGAAGCGCCACTTCAGATTTTTGCTTTTGTTCCGCTTTATTTTTCATATATTTTACCCTGTTAAATAAAATCCTTCAGAATTTTAGGTTGTATTGCAACCTATTTAACGGGGTGAATTACTTTTAATACTTCTTTTAGTTTAACTGAAAAAAACAATTTGGTCAAAAAAAATAAGCAGACAATCAATGCCTGCTATACAGAACTGCATTCCAATAATCATAATCCACTTTTATGCCATTATTTACGGTATTTTGCAGATCACGCAGTTTTGTGTCTATATCCGTCGTTCTTGTATATTTTTTTAATTTATGTATATACTTCTTTTTTACCGTCATTACATGATTGCAGTTTTTAAGACACCCTTTTTTTGCCATAAATTCATTGCATAATATCATTTCATGATGAGGACAATATGCTACTTTTCTTCCGTTTCCCCCATTATCCACAATAGGAGAAACAATATTGTTATTTTTTCCTTTTATACTTTATTCCTCCTGTAATTTGTTTAAATTAATCATAAACTAATTTTGCATTTTGTCAACTATCCGTTAATTATCGTATCCAAAGTAGCTATCACGGAATAAGACACTAAAATCACTACCAAACCTATAATCACATAAGTGATCATTTTTTTCGCCTTTTCCATTTGGTCGGAATCTCCCCAGCTTCTGATGTATCTTATGCCGCCGATGATCAAAAACAAAATTCCAAGGCCGGCAACTATTGCCAAAATAGTATTAAGAAGCGAATCGATCAAGTTTGCCATCGGCTTCATCGTAACCGGTTCTAGAGGCAGAGCCGCGAATAATGAGGATCCGGCAATTTTCTTAAGTTTTTTTATGTTTTTTTCTAAAAATTCTGTCATCGTTGCAAAAAATAGCCGCTTAAACAACTACTTTACAATATTTTTATAAACCCTAAGCGTTTCTTCCGCCGTTTTTTCCCAAGTATATTTTTTTGCTTGCGCCGCGCCAAGCCGGATAAGTTCGCTCTGGCGGCTTTTGTTATTGATCAGGCTAACAATTTCTCGCGCCCAATGATCAGTATTATTCGGATCAATAAATATCGCGCCATTTCCCAAAATTTCTTCCAGCGACGGAATTCTCGAAGCTATGACCGGCACTCCGGAAGCCATCGCTTCTAGGGCCGGCGCGCCGAATTCCTCATAAAATGGCGGGAACAAAAACAGATCCGCTCCCTGGATAATTCCATTCAGATCTTCCGGCGGAACATAGCCGGTTAAAATAATATCTTTTTCAATTTGCAGTTCTTTGGCCGTTTCCGCCACTTCTTCGGCGCTCAGCCACCCTTCCTTGCCGGCTAAAACCAACTGGCAGTTGGAGCAATCGTTCTCCAGCGCAAAATGCGTATCCTTCGCGTCTTTGAGAATTTTTCCGCGCACTTCGGCAAAAGACCTGACTAACCCAACCAAATTATTGATCGGCTTGATAGTGCTCAAAAACAAGAAATATCTGCCTTTGATCTTATATTTTTCTTTTACTCTGGCAATTTCATTTTGACTAACCTTATCGAAAAACCTCTGATCAACGCCTTTATATATCGGGGTTATTTTTTCCGCTTTAATGCCAAAGCAATCAATCGTGTCTTTTTTCGCCGCCCAGGAATTAACAATGATATGATTTGTTTTGACTAAAATAGATTTGGCGAAAGACGCACTCAACCTCTGATAAGGCGGAAACATATCGCTGAATTTGCGAATACCGATGCCGGATTCCGTCACTACTGTCTTGCCACGATAAGACAACGGGATTGAACCGCCGGGTGAATGAAGAATGTCCAGCTTCTCGCGCGAAAACATCGCGTTAACCAAAATTTCCGAATAAACTCCCGGCAAATACCTTCGGTACGAAGAAAAAGGAAAGTTAACGATCTTTACTCCGGTAATCTTAAACCGTTCAATATCTTTTTTCCTTACGCGATTATCAAAAAATAAAACGTATTCATTTTTTCCATTTTTAAAATCCGCGTCCATTTTCAATAAATGGCGGATCAGCATAAAAGTATAGTGGCCGATCCCGATCGCTTCGCCAAGCTCGGGATTTAAAATTGTGCGAGCGTCAATGCCAATGCGCATAGGTTTAGAATTAAGAATTTATAGACAACTCCTATGTTAAATTTAACATTTTTTGAGTGAAACGTCAATGAAACTAAAAGAAAAATTCAATTCAGTGCCTTAATATTTAATTGTCAAAATCGCTTTTTTACGGTAGTATTAAAGTAATTAAAAAACTATATGCCAACACTAGCCACCAACAAACGAGCGACATTTGATTATGAGATCCTGGATAAATTCGAGGCTGGTTTGGTATTGGCCGGGTATGAAGTAAAAGCCGCGAGACTGGGCCATATCAGCCTAAAAGGCGCTTACGTCGTCATCATCGGCGGCGAAGCCTTTCTTTTAAACGCCCATATTTCGCATTATCAGCCCAAAAATATGCCTCTGAACTACGAGCCGACCCGCACCAGAAAGCTCCTTCTCCATAAAAATCAGATCAACCGTTTAATTGGAGAATCCAAGGAAAAAGGCTTGACACTGATACCACTTTCGGTATATACTAACACAATAGGAAAAATTAAAGTTTCCTTTGCTGTAGCGCGCGGAAAGAAGCAGTTCGACAAGCGCGCGGCGATTGGTGAACGAGAATCCAAAAGAAATATCCAGCGAGCCTTGCGCGGAAAGTGACGCTTTGTTCGCAGCGCTTGGGGATGACCGGCTTCGATAGGAAGCTGAAACTTAAAATTGCTGATCGAGTATTCTAAAACCTCGTAAAACTTTTAGAATCAAACTTAAGTGCCAAAACACTTATTGGTAAAGTTAAGTCTGCAGTAGCGCAAGCTTTTGCAGTTCCTAGCTTTGCTGCCGCCGTAGCCTAATATTACTCGGCCACAAGCCAAGTTGAAGGTTCACGACCCATCAGACCGATAACTCCTAATAGTCGGTTATCTGGTGTCATTAATTAGGATAGGTGGATTCTCCCGGCTCCGAGCTTTCACCGAAAAGACCGAGCATAAGATCTTTGTATTCTTGTTTGTTCACTAACCAAAGATCCGAAAAACAACGAACAGACTACATCAGTAGATAATTTTAAGGTTTTCTTTCTAGACGCGGGTTCAATTCCCGCCATCTCCACCCCTAATAATTAATTTTAAAAATATAGCAAAAAAATTTAGAATAAATGAACAAATTAGAGTTCCTGAAGTTTCGGTGATCGACAGCGAGGGGAAAAATCTCGGTCCAATGAACACTCTGGAAGCGATCAACCTTGCCAAGGCGCAAGGGCTGGATCTGATCGAAGTCTCGCCAAAAACCATTCCCCCGATATGCAAGATAATGGATTTCGGAAAATATTTATATAAGATCGCCAAGCAGGAACGCCAGCACAAAGCAAAACAAAAAACGATCGAGACGAAAGGAATAAGATTGAGTCCGCGCATCAGTCTGCACGATATGGAAACCAAAGCCAGGCAAGCCGAAAAATTTATGGATGAAGGATCAAAAATCAAGATCGACCTCCTGATGAAAGGCCGCGAAAAAGCGCATGCCGATCTGGCTGAAAAAAAAGTAAATGAATTCTTGCAAATAATAAACTCCAATCCGAAATTTACGGGAAAAATAATAATGGAACAAAGGCCAAAACGCCAATCATGGGGATTGATCGCAATAATATCAAAAGCTAAAAAATAAATTTATGAAATTAAAGACAATAAAAGCGGTAGCAAAAAGATTTAAGATCACGCCGACCAACAAGCTTCGCCATCGCAAGGCTGGACAGGATCATTTCAACGCCGGAGAAACCGGCAAAACTACCAGATCAAAAAGAAAAGATTCCGACCTATTGCCAAAATACGAAAGAGGCATTAAAAAAATGATGCCGTATAAGTAATTTTTACCGAACGAAATTTTAAAATCACAAAATTAGAAATTAAAAATTTAAACCTATGACCAGAGTAAAAAGAGGCGTAATAACCAGAAAGCGCCACAAAAAAATATTAAAACGAGCCAAAGGATTTCTTGGCAGAAGAAGCACGACTTTCCGCGCGGCCAATGAAGCTCTGCTCAAAGCCGGCAAATACGCCTGGATCGGCCGACGGCTTAAAAAACGCGATTTCCGCGCGCTTTGGAATATCAGAATTTCCGCCGCATTGATGCCTTATGATTTTTCATACAGCAAATTCATGGGCGGACTTAAAAAAGCCAATATCAAATTAAATCGGAAAGTATTATCGGAATTGGCCGTCAAAAATCCCGAAGTTTTCAAAACAATAGTGGAAACGGCGCGAAAATAAGTTAAAGCATATTTCTGTAAAAATAAAAACTGCCCTTTACGGCAGTTTTTATTATAACCTGTTTTATTTTCTTTTCCAAATTATCAACCCGGCCAGAGTTATTCCCACACTATCAACTAAAACATCAATGGGACTTCCGATCCTTGAGCGCACAAATGTCTGATGATATTCATCGCCAATCGCGTATAATATGGAAAAAATCACGGCATAGATCAAATATTTTTTACTTTTCACCCCGTCGCCTATCGCCTGCCAGGCCAAATATGTCAAAATCGCGTATTCGGCAATATGCGCAGCTTTTCGCAAAATAAAATCCAGCCGGCTTTCAAATCCGGATTTCAGATCCAGCTGATTGGAAAAATAAAAAATAACTCCCATCCAAAAAATGAGCAATATCCAATTCAAAATATTTTTATCTTTAAAATTCATATAAATATTTTTCAAGCAAAACTTTGTTTTATGGATTTAAAATCGCATAAATAATTCCCAACGCAAAAACAACAACTAGCAAATATTCCAAAGCTTTTGAAGTTGGAATATCATACTCCGGCTTTCTTGTGCCTTTGCCTTCGCGATCGGCTTTCTGATACATCAAAATTATCAAGACGCCGTCAATGCCACCCATTACCGCTCCCGAAAATCCGATCACGCGGATAAAATCGTTAAAGCCGGTTGAAAATATCAAGAACGGAACAAATAGCGCCAGCACCAGAGATAAAGCTTTGGAAAATTTATAATCATGCTGTAGGGTTTTTTTCAAATTGATGCCAAAAGCCAAAAACGAAGTGATCACCGCCAAAAATCCGACTAGCGCGCCGATCTTCACGAACCCGTCGCCATAAAAATTTTTTAATCCCGTTATCGCGTCCGGCGTAGTAGCTTCTCCGGTAATTCCAAAAATTATTACGATAAATAAAAAATAAATAACGGCGGGGATCAAAGTGCCGATAATGATTGTTTTTTTGATCAAATTTTCTTTTTTTTCCAAAACCGATATCAAATCTGGAATGATCGAACCGCCGGTCAAAGCAAAAAGAAGCACCCCGTAGGGCAAGAAAATTTCGGACCAATTAATACTCTCTGTAAAACTGGAAAGGCTGATTGAAGAAGATCCTTTTGCTAAAAAAAGAAAAATAGCGGCAACAAGCAAAAAAGACAAAAATGACTCTACCCACGAAACAACTTTGAGCCCGCCGGCAATAAAAATAAAAGAGACAAAAAATACGATTATGCTATAAGGCCGCGGATCATGGCCAAAAAATTCTCCCAAAAGATTGGATAAAAAAACGCCGCTTAAGATTATATAGATCAAAAGGCCGGCGTAACCGCCCAAAACAACGGATAAAGTCGCGACCCTTTTCCCCCATTTTCCCAGATAGATCTCGGCGTAACCCACCAAGCGATGCTTGCCTTTGGTCCTCAAAACGACTTCTCCGTACAAAAGATGCATCAACAAAACGATAAAAGTCAGCACTGTCAAATAAATCACCGTGGGAACCAAGCCCGTTTTTGCCGCGACATATGGCAAACCAAAAATACCGGCGCCGATAATAGTGCCGACGAGCATCGCAAGAGCATTGAAAAATCTGGCATTAAGCATGTCCCGGTAAAAAATTTATAAACTGATCATTTTTCTTCCTCTTCTTTTTTCTTTCTTTCCTCTCGCCATTTTTGAATAAGTAAAATGATCGCGGCAAATGGCAGCCAAAGAAAGAGCGTCCTCTTAAAAAACCACTTGGAATTATTTTCAATAACACCCATGAATTAGTAAAAAGTTTATAAAGTTCTTAAAGTTGTAAGGTCGTAATTTAATTTACTTTATAACTTTTCACTTTATAACTTTATAACTTAAAAATTATTCTATATCTTTAACCGTATAAACCTGTCCGCGCTTGATCTCCCCTTTCAAAAACTTATCGGCAATAACGTTTTCGATCTTTTCTGTGATCACCCTCTGCAAATTACGAGCGCCAAAAAAAGGATTATATCCTATTCTTGAAATTTTTGCCACCGCCTCATCTGTGATCTTTATTTCAATGCCCTGAGCCTTCTCCATGCGCTTGGAAAGATTCTTGATCTGCAGCTTCGCGATCTGAGTAATATCGTCCTCGGATAAAGTCTTGAATATGATCTGCGCGTTAAAACGATTCAAAAGTTCCGGTTTGAAATATTCCAATAAATTCTTTTCGAATTCCGCCTGGAATTCCGGTATGGTTTTTCCTTCCCTTAGCCGCTCCTGAATGATCTTCGATCCGGCATTGGATGTGGCAATAATAATAGTATTGGTAAAATCCACCAACCGGCCCAAACTGTCCGTAAGGCGGCCATCGTCAAAAACCTGCAAAAATAAATTTAGAACATTGGGATGCGCTTTTTCAAACTCATCAAGCAAGACAAGCGAAAACGGCTTCTTTTTTACCGCCTCGGTCAACTGGCCGCTGACAACTCCGTCCGGAGAACCGATCAGTTTTTCAATGCTTTGCACCGACTGAAACTCGCTCATATCCAGGCGCACCATTAATTTTTCCGAACCGAAATAAACCTCAGCCAGAGTCTTAGCCAGCTCTGTTTTCCCCACTCCCGTCGGCCCCAAAAAAAGAAACACACCCATAGGTTTTTTCTCGTTCTTCAAACCCACTCGCATTCTTTTGATCGCTTCGGAAATCGCTTTAACCGCCAAATCCTGGCCGATCATTCTTTTGTGAATCTCTGATTCAAGATTATTTAATATATTCGCTTCCTTGCTTGTAATATCAATAACCGGCACCCCTGTCTTTTCGGTCACCAAAGCCATGATGTCTTCGCTCTTTACCAAAGAATCTTTTCCCGATCGCACTTTCACCATAACCGCAGCCTCGCTTAATAGATCCACAGCCTTGGCGGGCAAAAGCTTGTTAAAAATGTACCTTTGGGAAAGATCAACCGCTTTTTTAAGAGCATTAAAAGTAAACCGAACTTCTTCTTTTTCCTCTATTCCGTATGATTCCCTTGATAAAATTTCCAAAGCAACATCGGGAGTAACCTCTTCCACCTTAACTATATCAAAAGTATCGGCAAAATCGCCGCGCTTCTCGATCGTCTGGTGATAATCAAAAAAAGTTGTCGTACCAATTACCTGTAAATAGCTTTGTCTGAAAACCGGAGTTAGGATTTCCGAAACATCAAAACCATGCTCAGCGCCCGAGTCGGCTAAATTATGAATATCGGGAATAAAAAAAATAATATTCCCCGCCAATTGGATTTCCTGCAAAATATCTTGTATTCTCTCCTCAAGCTCACCGCCTGCCGTCACTCCGGAAACTACCAATGAAGCATCAAGAGAAACCAGACGCTTGTCTCTAAGTTTTGACAAACATTTATCACTAGCCATTAATCTGCCGATCGCGTTAACGATAGATCTTCTGCCGCTCCCTGTCTCGCCGATCAAAAGCACATTATTCTTGCTGTTTCTCTCCAAAATTCTCATTACTTCGCTGATCTCCTTTTCTCTGCCCACGATCGGAGGCAAAACCCCCGCCGCCGCATAATCGGTTATGTCGTAGCTGAATTTATCAAGAGTCGGCGTCGGCCTGGCTGTCCACGCGCTATTCATTATCCGATGCTTGATCGTTACTCTTCTGAGCCCTTTTTTTATAAATAACTTTTGTAAGAATCCTCCGTTATTTTCCTTTTGAGACCACAATACTCCCGTATGAAGATTCTCCGCGTTGATCCCCGATCCCTGCAAGAAAAAATTAACATCCTTAAGATTTATCGCCACCGAAGAAAAAAGGCTTATTTTATCAATATCTTTCCTACCCATTTTTACCGCTTCCAGCAAAGAACCGATCACGGCTTTCTTAATATCGGCATTGAATTGAACTTTTTGCTCTCCTAAGATCGGCTCGGCGGTTTCTTTGATCTTATTATTTATTAATTCGATCATTTCTTTTTGGCTGACTTCAAGCATAGCAATGATCCGTTCAATATCCCGATCACTAAACAGCGCTTTCAGTAAATGCCAAACGCCAACCTGGTTTTTTGATCCTTCGGCAATCGCTCCGGCTTCGTAAATTTTTCCCTTGGCCGAAGAATCCAAAAGCGGCTCAATATTGAACCCGCTTCCCCGATTTGTTTCCGCTTTATCAAACACACCGAATACTATTTTAAAAATATCAAAATCTTGTTCGCGCTCTTTTTTTGCCGCCGCCCGCAAAAGATAGATCCAGTAAACCAAAACAAGCGTTGATGCCCAAAAAAGAAAAGGTTCGACGCCTTTTTGAGTGAACAAAGCAAAAATATCATCGGAAGATTCCAGAAAAACAATCGCTTTGTCATAAGAAGAAATGATAAAAAAAATCGCCAAAATCTTAATAGCAACAGCTACAACGGTCTTTAGCCATCGGGATAAGGACGAACCTATTTTGTTTTGCGGCTGCCAAAAATATTTTTCATTGCCTTTTGCGAGCCACACTCCCGCGCCGCCGCATTCTTGGCACGTTTGGCTTTTTGCTTCCGATTGACGAGCGACAACAATTCCCAAGCCGCCGCAAACAGAGCAAGTTATAATTTCCATACTATCCTTGTTTTTATTGACATTGATCCCCGCCATTATTATCTTTTATCAAATAAATTTAAAAATACCATTATAATTGCCACCATTGGCAAAGCTATCCAAAATAAATAAACCATCAACGAAAAAAAAGCTATTACCGAGTAAAAAGCCAGACCAAAAAAAATCCTCATAGTCCTTAGGATCGGCCCTATCACTATCCCAACATAAGTATAGTCTCCATAAAGAGGACTTGCCCAGTTTTGCAAATTACCAACTAATCCTATGTCGCGATCAAGGGTTTTTAAAAGCTTGCCGAGCCAATTCCAAAAATTTCTCGTATCATCAATATACCAGCCGTAAAAAAAATTAATAACGGGACTAAACATAAGATTATTCTAAGCTATTTTGTTTAATTATATCACAAACCCTGTAAATCTGCCATAAAATTAAAAACCGGGTTTTGCGCCCGGTATGAGAAGCAAATAAAGTCTTTATAGCCTTCAGCAATTATCTCCCGCCACAAAACCGGTCGTCCAACAAAGCTGCAGGCTGTAGCCGCCGGAAGCGCGATCAATATTTAACGCGTCTCCGATAATATACAAGCGAGGCACAAGACGCGACTGCATTGTCTTAAAGTCTACGTCTCGGAGCTCAACACCGCCCGAAGAAGCAATCGCTTTATCCGCTCCAAGCAAGCCCCGGACATTAAGAGTAATATTTTTTAACATCGCAAGTAATTTCACCCGTTCTTCGCTTTTTAAACTATGGTTAAAAGTTTCGCCATCAATACTCGCCATCTCTAAAACTTCTAAAGCAAGCGCCGAAGGAATAAAAAGGCTTAATGTATTTTTCAATTTTTTATTACTCTCGTTTTGGAGAAGTTCCAGAAATTTTTTACTCAATGCATTTTGATCAAGGCCCGGAAAAAGATCAAGCGATATAATAACTTCGCCATTCTTTATCAGCTCGCCGATTTCCCTGCTCATATTAAGCACTAGCGGTCCGGTAATCCCAAAATGGGCAAAAAGCATCTTGCCTTTTTCCGCTCCGTATTTGCGGCCATTCTGAAATATCGTAAGCTTAATATCTTCAAGAATTATTCCGCTTAATTTTTTCGCCCAAATATCTTTCAACGCGACCGGCACAAGCGCGAGATTATTTTCGGCAATAGCATGTCCAAGTTTTTTAAGCCAAATAAATCCATCGCCGGTGGAACCGGTAACAGAAAGCGCAGTGCCTCCGGTCGCGACAATACATGATTTCGCTTTTAACTCTTTTCCGTCCTTGATCCGAATGTTAAAATGCTTTTTTTTCGCGCCAATCGTCAAATCGTTAACTTCAGAATTAGTCTCAATTTTTACTCCGCCTTTTTTCATATAGCGAATCAGCACATCTAAAACCGATTGCGCCTGATTGGAAACAGGAAAAATTCTTTCGTCGTCTTCTTCTTTCGTCGCCATTCCCCGGCTATTGAAAAACTCAAGCGTTTCCTCAACGCCAAACTGTGAAAAAGCCGACAATAAAAACTTGCCGCTTTTTTTATACTTCGCTGACAACAAGCGAATATCGGAAATATTATTAGTTAAATTGCACCGCCCGCCGCCAGTAAGCAGAAGTTTTTTTCCGAGTACCGCATTTTTTTCCAAGAGTAAAACTGACAAACCGCGCTCCGCCGCCCTTCCCGCCGCCATCATTCCCGCCGGCCCTCCGCCGATCACCACGACATCCCATAGATCATTTTCTTTTGTTTTTGTTTTCATAAATTATACTCTTGAAAAGCGCCAAATATTTATCTTGTCCTTTAATTAAATCTTTTGAAAATTTTGTGTTCAGATTTTCAATATGAATTGATTTTTAAGATTTTTAAGTTCATATTATTTATCTAATAACTTTTTATTTTTCGGTTTTTGCAAATAATTCTTTTTAGACACAATTGGTCTGCCTAATTCTTTTTCCAGTTCTTTTCTGGCGTTTCCGGCTATCTTCCCTCCCCTGCCGGCATCTTGCTTTAATTTTGGTATGCCTTCTGAATTTTCTTGGCGATGAATTTCAGTCGTCTACAAATTGTAGATAACTGAACTTCATCTTCCAAATTAACCCTTGCTTTCATTGCGGTCCAATATTTACTCGGCTGAACGCTATCCGTTAACGCCTCAATAATATCAACAACTGAAAAATACCACTCATTTTTAAAAATAATTCGTCTAATTTTTTTTCCTTTAAATAAAGCTATTTTTGTAGTTTCCATAATATTTATCTTATTCTTTGATTAGATCTTTGGAAAATTTTAATTTTATTGATTATGTGGATAGACTATTGACTTTAAATTTAGAAAGAGTATATTATAAGTATCTATTGGTTTTCCATAAACTGATAGGGTTTTACATCCAAGGGCAACCTTCCGCGAGGAGGGTTGCTTTTTATTTCGGCATATTCTCCCTACGCTTTAATTCTCTGCCCCAAATATCTTCTCCAATATTAAGTACATCAAAATAACCATCCCCGCCTGTTCGCAATTCTTGGGAAATATTATTCTTTGAAGAAAAGATATAAACTTTTTTGCCTCCATTTTTTACATAAGTTACCAACTCAAGAAAATCAGAATCGCCCGTAAATAATACAGCAACATCATACTTTTTCATATGATGAATTACATCAATCGTCATTTCGACATCCATATTTCCTTTTTCCTGAATTGAATCGCCAAGTTCATCGCTATGGGTTGTTATTCTTTTTAATTCTTTCTTTCTCACAATAAATCCAAGCCCTTTCTTTAAATAGGTAAAAAACTTATGTCTGCCGTCAAGGCAGTAATCTCGCGTTCCTTTGGCGGGATAGGCGGTATAATAAAATACTTGAATCTCGGAAGCGCCAAATTTTATTTTCAAAAATATTTTCAACTTCTGATAATCAAACATTTTTCCTTTGGCCTTTTGCGCCTGCCATAAATTCGACGCATCAATAAACACATATATTGCGTTTGGCTTCTCAATATCTTTCTTTTTAAAAATTTTAGGTAAAATCATTTTAAAAATAAATTACTGTAACTGAAAATTTATGCCATGGCAAGAAAATTCAGTCGAGATATTACAATGTCCGATTTTTGCGAAATATTGCTCAAAAATTTCCGCGATTTTGGGTTTGATTGAATCTTTTGAAAATTTTGTATCCGTATAAAATTATTTTAAAAAGCCTAGCTTTTTGGAGAATTTGAATTTTAAAAGCTGTGAAAATGACATTAAAGAAAACCTGCATAAACAAAGGATAATTACCTATTTTTTATTTTATTATCAATACCTGTTGAAAATAAACGCTTAGGTATTTCTTGACCCGGCTTTCTATAATAGCTATCTTTTTTTGCCAATCCAATTTTTTCAAGTAATCCTTTATCAACCCATGCCTTTAAAAGCCTAGACATTTTTAACACATCATTTAAACCGGTTATTTCGCGAGCTTTCTTGTTTGTAATTCGATAATTCTCGTCTACGTATTTACTGACAGTATCCCAATATTGGACTTTGTGTAAATTTAATAAAATCAATAATACGGAATTTGGCCTTAAGGTCGGCGGAAAATACAACGGTTCATATAAATTTTGTTCTTTCATTACCTTAAACATGCGATCAACGCCCTCACCAATATCCAAATTAGGAGCAATCTGAAAACGATTTAGTGTTCTTAAAATCAAGGGGTTTCTTGAAAATCTTTCCGATCTAATATTGTCAACTGTAATATGACCAGGGTATGTGCCTGGACTTTCTATTTCAACCCGATCATCAAAAAATCTAACCTGAATATCGTCTTGCACAAAATAATTGCGATGGATAACCGCATTAGTTATTGCTTCTTGAAATGCCCATTCCGGTATTAAAAAGGTCGGAACAAAAGAAGCGCCAATTAACTTTGGCGGAGACTTTTTAACAACACTGCTAAAATATTCAATGGCTTGTTCTATTTGCTTTATTAGCGGTCCTTCTATCGTAAACGGTCGATTTACAAAATTCGGTTTATCGGTATATGTTGGCTTTGTTCCATAGTAATGAGAAATTTTTATTCCGCACTTACTTTTAAGAATAACAGACGGATTTTTACCAAAAAGAAGTATTCCCGCCTTAGTTAATTCATATTTGCCACCCTCATTTAGAGCTAATCCGTTGTCTTTCAAGAATTGCCAGTCATCTAAACCGCTGGATGATGTATCTTTTTTATACTGTTCAAAAAGGTCGCGGTTTAAATCATTAAGCTGGCCAATATCGGATTTTTCATTTTCAAACTTTATGGCGCCTTTTTCATATTTAAGCCGTATTATTTCCGTAGAGCCAATTTTAACATTTTGATGGCCTTTCCTCACGAAAGTATCGCCTCTTTTAAGCGAGTGCACATCATTGCTCTTTTTAATATTTATTACCACAAGCTTATCCGCCTTGCCTTGCGTGTTTGTAATATCAAGCTCAAACTTTCCCCACAACATAAGCGGCGGTTCGATTTCTTTTTCTAGCAGTTTCAAAAAGTCAGAAACATTACTCGCGTTCTCACTAATTCCAATAAACCTTTTTTCTCCTTGAGCCTTCATGGAATCTTCAAGACCTATAACAACAAGACCGCCATCGGCATTTGCAAAAGCAACCGCTGTTTCTAATAAATCAGCAGGTTTAATGGCAGCTCTTTTGCATTCGAATGTTTGCCATTCTTGCGCGGCTAAAAATATTTTTAATAAATCGTTATCATTCATATATTTCTCCTATTTTTTATTGGCCAAACATTTTTCATTTTTAAGGTATTTAATAAAATTTATCCCGAGTGTCGAAGTATAAACAAACGGAAATTCAATAGGACCAACTCGAGACGAAGGATCATTGTATAAAATACCTAAATTAATCAAATGATAAATGCTTGATAAGCACTTTGAATCGTCAAAAACTTGGTAACTATTGCGAGTTTTAACATTAACATATTTAAGAACATCTATATCTTCTAAACTTAGTTGCGACAAAACATGAACAAATCTTTCCAATTCAAACTCGTATTTATTATCATTTTTAGAATATCCTAAAAATATATTCCGAAAATATCTACGTTTTTCTTCGTTTCGTGATGTTAAATACTTTTCAAGAGAAAACACAAATCCGTCCTGAAACTCTTCCTGTTGCAATATTTCCTGAGTAAAAACTTCTGGATTATCCCTTACCATCTCCACCCACTCCAAAGCTCTTTGTTCCCGTAATTTCAACCCCGCTCCATAAAGTGCTCTACTTAACCCCCAAGCAATATTCAATGCTGGAATATTTGAAATAATAACATCAATTGAATCTTTTAAAATTTGTTTATCTTTTACATTCATATATTTTCCACGATCCTAATTTCCTCCTCCCTCAATCCATAAAGCTCATAAACTTCCTTGTCTATTTTTCTATCCGTCTTCTCAATTTCCTCTTTTATCGAATTCCATTTATTGGAATTTTTGGGAGCTTCTAAAAGCTCCTCGTTAAACGCAAGCATTTTATTAACTAAATTTACAACAGTCATCTGTTGCTTCCTGTTGGCTGGATAAATAGGAAATTTTGCAAGCTCATTAACCTTAAATTGCGGAAATATCTTTCTCTGAAATTTATCAAAAGTCTTTACAAACCAATAAGAAATTAATCTAGAGTTTATAACCCCTAAAATATATTTAAGATTATACTCTTTAGTAGAAGCATAAATTATCATGCTGTTTATATCGTTTAAATAATCTTTATTGGTAAATACACCGTTTATACAACTAGGAAAAGGAGACGGAATTTGCCTAACTAAAATTCTTTCACTTTTAAATAACTTTTCTTCTCGGGAGGCAGCAAGGCATTTTCCGTATTTCAAATACCAACCACTCCAGTTTATTTTAAACCTTTGAACATTTTTACCTTCTAAGTAGGGAAAATAATTTTGATCAATTTTTGTTTTTGAATGATAAACTCTATCATCCTTCATTTGTTTAGTTTGAGCAGGAATACCTTTTCCGACTTCGTATGCTTTTAGCCCAGATTTTACAATCGCAATTTCATTAAGTTGAACACATTTTTCAAATTTACTCAAAATATTGTTATCGTTAACATTCTTAGATTTTGAAATATTAATAATAAAATCATTTTGATAGAAATTTTCTGGTTTA
The DNA here is from genome assembly GCA_030693205.1 of bacterium. NCBI lineage: Bacteria > bacterium. Next base: position 44,775 of record JAUYBG010000005.1, on the reverse strand, counting down.
TAGGTAGTTAAATCGAGCATATTACCCTCTTTCAATTCCCCAAGTTGAATTTCTGTCGGTTTTGATTTTTGAAATAACAAAAGGCCTGTATCCACACTAGCTTGATCAAAAACAGTTTCGATAGCGTTAATAATTTTTAAATCAGCAACATTTTTTAGCAAAAATTCTCTCAGTTTTGAAAATGAATTTATAGTCAACCAATTATTGGGAACAATAAAACCAAACTCGCCGTTTTGTTTTAATAAATTATAACCTTGCTCTATAAAAAGCAAAAAAGTATTTAGTTGATACTGCTGCAATTTAAAGTTATCATAATAATATTTCTTTTCATTTTCATCAAAATTACCGCCACGAGCAAAAATATACGGCGGATTGCCAATAATCACATCAAAACCGCCTTGCGCGAAAACTTCTGGAAATTCTTCCTGCCAATTAAATGGCTTTTTGTCCCTGAAATTTTTGCCAAAATATTTTTTTAATTCTTCGTCGGTGTCGGAGATCAGTGAATTACCATTTTTAATATTTTTCGCGAGCGACGGCAGTTTAATCTTGCTATCCAAAGCGTTAATCAACAAATTCAATCTGGCGATTTCCACCGCCTGTTCGTCAAGATCAACCCCGTAGATATTTTCGGTTAAAATCTGAAGCTTGGTATAAACCCCGCCGTCAGCGCCGAAATCCTTATATTTATCATTTATCGCTTCCAAAGCCTTGACAAGAAACGAGCCCGAACCGCAAGCCGGATCAAGAACCTTGATTTTTTTAAGATCGGTGATGCTTTTACATTCAGCCAAAACCGGACCCAAAGCGTTTTTGACAATATAATCAACCACAAAAGTCGGCGTGTAATAAATACCTTGCTCTTTGCGCTTTTTGGCATCCTTATCAACAGTCATTCCTTTTTTGGACTGTGAAAGCCGATAGCCCAGATAATTCTCGTAAACGCTACCCAACACATCGGCCGGCATCGCGCTGAAATCGTATTCATAATATCCTTTTTTACCATAGAGAATATTAATCACCTTTTCAGTCGAGTCGTCGTATTCTTCCCACTCTTCAAAAGGATGCGGCGAGAATAAATTGGAATTATAAATCTTATCGAATTCCCGAAATTTCTCAATCATTGATTTGTAAATGCGTTCTTGTTTGCTTCTGGCCTGCCACTGCCTAATCATCGGAATCAATGTCGGCGGCTCAACGCCGCGATCTTCGGCTACTCTAAGAAATATAAGGCGATCAAGCAATTTTTGCACGCCTTCGTCAAGCAGGTCTTTGGGAACTTTTTCATTCCACGCCGCCAGACTTTTAGTAAGAATATCTCTGGCTTTTTGCAAATCTTTGTATAAAAGCGCGCTTACGGATATTTTTTGCAGTTTTTTGCCGTGTTCCTCGGCGTATTTATCAATCAGGCCTTTTTCAAACGCTTCTTTGGAAAGAAGGCTTAATTGTTCGTCAAAACGTTCAAGATATTGGGTATAAGGGATTTCAAAAAGCAATTTATCCGCCAGCGATTTATCAATTTCTTGAGCATTGAATACTTTAAAACTTTCAAAATCGGTCAAAACGGCCCAAGTCACGCCTTTGTTCCACGAATAGCGAATTGATTGGTTGGCAAAATCCTCTCGCTGCAAATCCGCGCTAAGCTTTTTTGCTTCCAGATAAAATTTAGCCCTGCCGTTAAGATAGATCCCGTAATCAACCCTGCCAGAAGAAATGATATGTTCTTCGGCTGAAACTTCGTTTTTGTCGAAAACATTCCAGCCCAGCGCTTCCAAAAGAGGAAGGATTAGATCTTTCTTGGTTTCTTCTTCGGTATATGATTTTAATTTCCCCGAACTCTTGATTTTCTCGTATTTTTCCACCAGCGCTTTTATTTTTTCTTTCGCTTGTTCTTGCATAATTATTTTCCTTAAATTCAACTATTACCTAATTTTACCCCAAAACCCGCTTAAAATCAACTAAAAACACTATTTTAAAAAGCGGAGCGAAATACCCTGCTTTTTAACATACTTTAACTATATCGGTTTTCTTGCCACTGCGAAAAGATTGAAATTTTTCTTCCCGTTGCGATTTTTATAACCGATTTCTTCCACTTCCCATCCCGCTTTTTTCAAAATACTATTTAATTCAGCAAGTGTAAAAGCATGATAAAAGCGAAAAATCGGCGGAACTCCGCGTTTTTTCCAAGGAATATACAAATCACCCCAATCATACTCATCCTTGCCTAAAATCTTATCTGTGATACAATTAACTATCATTTTTGCTTGATATTTGATAAACTTAAACTGCCAAAGATTCCAGCAAGTTATGATCAGTTTTGCCCCGGGTTTCGCAATTTTTCGGACATTTTCCAAGAAGTTTATCTGCATTTCGCGGCCAGGAAGATGAGGCAATGTGGCGAGACAATAAATAATATCAAAGCTATTTTCAGCATATGGAATTTCGATTCCGTCAAAAACCTTAAATTCGGCATTTTCCGCTTTAAAATTCTGTTTCGCAATATTTATAAGATTTTCCGAAATATCCAAACCGACATACGAAAAATTTTTTCTTTTCTCCGCCAAAAATCCGAAAAGTTTGCCGTTTCCGCAGCCGATGTCAAGAACACTATCGCCTTCTTCCGCGTATTTATCCAAATCCCCGAGCTCCGGCCACATAGACTTCCGAGTAGCCGAAAATTCCTCGGCAATTTCATCGTAATCTCGCTTGGTTTTTTCCATTAAAAATTTTGCGTATTGAATATCCATATCTTGCAATAATAAATAAAAACGGGATGACAATTAACCAACAGCTTATTAGATTAATCATTAAAAACAACGTCAATAATCCTGACGCTCTTTCCGTTTTGAAGCGGAAATTCGGCAAAAAATACCTTAAAACGCCTACAAATATTATACTCCTTAAAGAGTATAATACAATGATAAAAAGCGGCGCGCTTAAGCCCTCTTTGAGCCGCCAAGAAGAGATAAAAAACCTCCTCCGCACTCGAAAAGTGCGCTCCCAATCCGGCGTAGCAGTAGTAGCGGTGCTGACCAAAGACTTCGGCTGTCCGGGCAATTGCCTTTATTGCCCCACAGAAAAAGGCATGCCCAAAAGCTATCTTTCCAACGAACCGGCGGTAATGCGGGCAATTGCCAACGACTTTGATCCATACCGGCAAGTCCAAACGCGCCTTGAGGGACTGGAAAATTCCGGCCACCCTACAGACAAGATAGAATTAATTATTATTGGAGGGACTTTTAGTTCCATACCGGATAAGTATAGATACGAATTTATTAAAAGATGCTACCAAGCGGCAAATACTTTTGCCACAAATCCCAAATCCCAAATCCCAAATCCCAAACAAATCAAAAATTCCAAAACACAAACTTTAAAACAAATTAAAAAAATAAACGAGAAATCTAAACATCGTCTTGTCGGTATTACTATTGAGACCCGGCCAGACTATATTAATGAAAAAGAAGTTTTGAAACTGCGCGAACTCGGCGTAACTCGGGTAGAGCTCGGCGTACAAAGCATTTATGACGATGTCTTAAAATTAAATAAACGCGGACACAATATTTCCCAAACCATTCAAGCTACAAAACTTCTGAAAGACGCCGGGCTAAAGATCAATTACCATATGATGCCGAATCTTCCCGGATCCAGCATAAGCCGCGATAAAAAAATGTTTCGAGAGATTTTCAGCAACAAAAACTTCCAGCCGGATATTTTAAAAATTTATCCGACCGTAGTGGTAAAAAATTCCGAGCTTTATCAATGGTGGAAACGAGGTAAATACAAGCCATACTCCGACAAGCAACTGCTGAATCTTTTGATTGATATAAAAAAAGATATTCCGCCCTATGTCCGAATTATGCGCCTTGTGCGCGATATCCCTTCGCAAAGCATTATCGCCGGAAGTAAGATTTCCAACCTGCGCCAAATAATCGAGCAAAAAACTCGCCAAGATATTCTGCATTGCCGATGCATCCGCTGCCGCGAGATCAAAGATAAAACATTCGCGCCTAAAAATCTAAAATTAAAAAGAATGGATTATCCGGCATCGGGCGGAAAAGAAATTTTCTTATCTTTTGAGGACACCAAACAAGATAAACTATTCGCGCTTTTGCGCCTGAGAATACCTTCGAAAGTATTATCACGCAAAAAGCCCCCCTTCGCCAAGGCTTCGGAGGGTAAACATTTTATTCCAGCATTGCAAAACGCGGCAATTATCCGAGAAGTGCATACTTACGGCCAACTTGTGCCAATCGCGGAAAAAGGCACAAGGAACGCTCAACATATCGGATTGGGCAAACAATTGATCGCCGAAGCCGAACGGATCGTGCGCGAAGAATTTGGCATAAAAAAAATCGCGGTCATCTCCGGAATTGGAGTGCGCGATTATTACAGAAAATTGAGTTATAGACTAAAAGATGAATATATGGTAAAAAATCTATAAGCCGAAACCATTCGGCTTATTTTTTATTTTTTAGCTTATAAATATAAAAACTATTTATACTATGCTCGCCCCGGATTTTTCCTTTTCTTATTAAATTTTCCACATCGGAAATTTTTATTTTTTTCACTTTCATACCATATTCGCTTTCGTCCAGTTTTTGTTTTGTAAAACTTAAATTTTCAGCCAAAAAAACATAAGATTTGCTATCTGACATTCCGACAAAAGCGTAATACCAGCCCAAAAAAGTAAATTTTTTGGCAACAATGCCGGCTTCTTCGCCAAGCTCTCTTTTTGCCGCCACCCGCGGCGTTTCTCCTTTTTCAATAACTCCTGCCGGAAATTCCAGCATTTTTTTCTCCACCGCAAACCTATATGTCTCCACCATATAAAAATAATTTCCCTCCTTCGCTAAAATCGCGGCGTAACTTGCGCGTTTCAAAAGATACCAATAAATCGGCTTTTTTTGCCCAGGAATCAAAAAACCGCTTTTAACAATTTTAAAATATGGGGTCTTATAATCTACTTCTGAAGATATTTTTTTGATTTTTCCCGCCATAGATTTATTGTTTAAACTATTTGCTTATATAACCGTTTCTTCGTCAATTGAAAAATATTTCCGCTCGGCATCAACAGTTGCCCGGCAACCGATAGGTATAATATAATTTTCTACATTATGCCCAATTTCTCCGACTTCCAAAATCGGAAAAAAATAGTTTTTTGTAACTTCTAAAATTACATCCCGCACTTCCCTGTCTTGCTTTTTGTCCGCCATATGCGAACCATAAAATTGACCAAGAATCAAACCACTGATTTCATCAAAAATTTTCGCCTGGCGAAAGTGCGTAAGTGTCATATCAATATCTTCGATTTTAACCATATACGCTTCCAAAAACAAAATCACTTTTTTATAATCCGGTCTAAATTCGGTATTATCCAAATTTTCAAGACAAGCAATATTCCCGCCGATTAATCGCCCATTCGCTTTGCCCGGCCGCACTGTTCGCCACCCTTGATACTTTTCATTTTCATTCAGTTTATCCAGACCCTTCCATTCCGGATTCGGCGATAATTGCCCTCCTTTTCCTTCAAATAAAGTTTTAACTAAGTTTTCTTTGATTACCGGCGACACTGGCAAGCCGAAAGTAAAAATTAGATCAGGCCCATGATAAGTAATTAAACCTGTTTTAGAAAATATCGGATTCAATAAGGTTGTACCATCACTGATCCCTAAAAATATTTTTGGGTTTCTTCTGATCAAATCAAAATCCAATCCGTCCAAAAGATTATTAGCTGTTGTTCCTCCAATAGACATTATTACCGCCTTAACCTCTTTATCCCTAAATGCTTCGTGAAAATCACTCAATCGCGCTTCTGTCGTTCCTGAAGAATAATAATATCTACCTAAAGCATTCTTGCTAATTTTTACTTTTAAACCCAAATTTTCCAGAAATTTAATGCCACTATTAAATTGATTTTTTAATTCTTCTGACACTCCTCCGGACGGCGAAACAATTGCCACCATATCGCCTTTTTGAAGTTTTTTTGGTTTAATAATTTGCATAAAATCGGTCATTAAAAATTATTTAATTGGTGCTCTCGACAGGAATCGAACCTGTATCACAAGCTTCGGAGGCTCGCATTCTATCCATTGAACTACGAGAGCTTTCTCTAACATCAATTCTACCATTTTAAGCTTTTTTGGCAAAATTAAAAGGGCGTATAGTTCGTATCTTAATCTTTGCATCCCGGCAAAGTATCATTAGAAATTACGAACTATCGCCCACCTGACCACACACCAAGCTTATTTAAGCTTGATTTTAAAAAAGAATCACAAAGGGAGGAGTGTTGGCGGAAGAACCTGCCAAAAACTAAGCAGTAAGCCACCTGTGATTACCTTTGTGATTACTAAGTGGTTAGCGTTAAAAAGTATAGCAATAATTAATTTTCTTGTCAAGCCCTGCGCGGATTTATGCTTTATACCAAACTTTATTGTTTTTCCTTTTTCTTACCGTCAAAAATCTTGATTTTTCCATACTCTCCGTCAAAACCTGGTACAAGCTGCACATGTCCGGCTCTCATTTTCTCAATTCCTTCCGCAATCAAAGAAGTCGTATTTTTGGCTATCTCTTTAATATCAACGTCAAGCAGAATGGCAAACTCTGTCTCGAAATGGCTTATTAGTTTAAAATATTCTTCATTTACTTTTTTTGCGCCTTTGGCCACGCCCATAGCATCCGCAATGATCTCCTTCAGCGGAATTAAATTTTTATAAGGCACGAATTTAGCCGGTTTTCCGCCAATCGCTCTATCAGCTAATTCATCCACCCGGTACATCACGCCTATGGTCAGCGGTTTTCCGCAAACCGGACAAATGCCTTTCGCCTTTTTGGTTTCCTCGGGACTCATGGAAATCTTGCAAAGCCGATGACCGTCATAATGATATTTCCCTTCCTCGGAAAAAAACTCGACAGTCGAAACAAATTTCAACGGTAAGGTTTTTTTAACGTCAGATTCCCCTTTATTCTTTATCGCGCTCATTATTGAATAATAATCGACCACCTCTCCTTCAAAAATATTGGCTTCTCGTCCCAAATTTTCCGGAGAATGCGCGTCGGAATTGGAGATCAACGAAATATTATCAAGCTTGCTCAAGCGCCAATTCATCGCCGGATCGCTGGATAATCCGGTTTCAACGGCAAAAATAAATTTTGTGTATTCGTCAAAACATTCTTCCAGTGAATCAAAACCGGATTTGGAACCGAAAACCGAAAACCAAGGAGTCCAGGCATGCGCGGGAACCAGCACCGCGGAAGTGGAAATATTTAAAATAATTTTTAAAAGATCCTTCGAGTCTAGTCCCAAGATCGGCCGTCCGTCCGAATGCAAATTTCCAATAGTGTTCAATTTCTCGTTTATCTTATCGGCTATTTCAAAAGAAGGCGCAAAAACAATATTATGAACCCGCCGCACTTTGCCGCCCTTCGAATAAATACTGGAAATCTCCGCGGTCAGAATAAATCTTATCTCGCCAAGAGCGGAAGCTTGGATCTTCGAAACTACTTCCGCGGGAATTTTAGCATTATTAAAATTATTTTTTATCGCAAGCTTCGCGTCTTTCAATTTATAAAGCCCCTTTTCCGCCGGCTCCAGTTTCTCTTTCAATTCCTTGATCCAAACCGGATGCGTAAAATCCCCGGTTCCCACTACTTTAATGCCTTTAATCGCGGCCCAATAAGCCAACGCTTCGGGCTCCATATCGCGGCTGGTAGCGCGGGAATATTTGGAATGAATGTGAAAATCGCAGATAAAACGCTCTGTCTTAGCGCTATTAAATATTTTCATATGTTCCTACGGCGATTGCGACTAAGATAAAAATAAAGTAGAGTCCCAGTAAAACCAAAGCTTCCTTTTTCGTAATTCTTTTTCCGGTTAGCACCGAGAAAAAGAAGAATAAAGACGCAATAATTAAAAATAATCTTGCGATAACTCCGTATGAAGAATTAATAATTTCAATCGGATGTATTAAAGAGACAATTCCTAAAACTAAAGTAGCGGGTATTATAACAGCACCCATCAAAGTTCCCAAAATCATCCAGTTATGCCCTTTCTTAGCCAAAGCTACGGTAAAATATATTTCCGGCAAGGCATTTCCCAGTCCGGTAATAAAAATTCCGATTAAAATCAGCGGCAAATTAAAAGTAAAGGAAAAAAAAGCAGCTGATTTTACGATTCCTTCGGCCGCAATTATTATGAAAACTGCCGCTATAATTACCCTGCCCAAGTCTTTGTAAATACTTAAAACCTTTGAGTAAATACAAGCGCTATGTTCGCCGTTATAAACTCGTGAAAATCTTTCTTTTTTTGAAAAGAGCCAATAAAGGTAAAACACAAAAAAAGATATGAGTAAAACGCCATCAACCCTTGAAAGGATTCCGTCCGCCGACAAAAGCAAAGGCAGAATCGCAGAGACTAAAACGAAAACCGCCGTTGTTTGAATCGTTTGGCTATTGCCTGGAATTCCGGTATGGGAAAAGAAAGCTGCCAAACCTACGGCCAAGGTCATAGCTACCATATTATTTCCCAAAACATCGCCGAAAGAAAGCTGGGGGACTCCGTGCAAAGCCGAAAAAACACCAACAAAAAGATTAGGCAGGGAACTTGCAAAAGCCATTAATAAAAAAGCGACTACGAATTCCTTCCAGCCCATGAATTTGGCTATTCTTGTCAGGCTTCCAACTAAAAGTTCTCCGGAAAAATAAAGCAGAATGCAAGAAATTATAAAAATTAGGATGTAAAGCCAAATCATAAAATTAAGCCGTTTTCCCGGGCGGCAAACCTTGTGAATAATTTATAACCGTGGTAATGATTCCGTTAGGCAAATAAATAATCCTGCCTTCATTATCTTCTAAAATCGTGGAGCGTATCGTGATTTTTTTAACCTTGCCTTCAAATGTCCCGATTTTCACCCGATCGCCGACATTATATTGATTCTCTATTAAAATAAAAAGTCCCGACACGAAGTCCTTGATTAAGGATTGGGTTCCAAAACCTATAACCAATCCGATAATGCCGGCTCCTGCCAAAACCGGTCCCGTGTCAACTTTGAACATCCGCAGTAAAATCAAAACAATGGCAAACAGAATCAGCATATTCCCTGTATTAACCGCCACGCCTCCCAGTGTTTTCATTTTCATCTCTAATTTTTCTTTCGCGCCGTTTTTACTAAAATCAAATTTAATAATCAGCTTAACTAACCGCTTCACCGCTATCTTTAAAAAAACTCTGTCAAAAATTATCAGAATCAAAATCCAAAAAATTCCGTTTCCGTAGTTTTTTAAAAAATTGCTTAGAAAAGTTTCGAATTGTTCCATATTTGTAAGATTATTTATTAGAATCAAATTCTTATTTTCTCGGCCTTATTATCTCTTTCCCCACATATTCCACGAGCGCTTTCGGCACCCGCACCGTTCCATCTTTCTGCTGATAATTTTCCAAAATCCCAATCAAAACACGCGGCGTGGCAATGGCGGTGTTATTCAGCATATAAACATATTGCTTTTTATCATTCGCATCCTTATACTTCACGTCCAAACGGCGCGACTGCCAGTCCAGAAAAATACTTGCCGAACCGCTCTCCCGATACCAGCTATTCGCCGCCAGCCACACTTCCAGATCGTATTGCCGATACTTGCCGGCACTCAGATCCCCGGTGCAAATAATAATTTTTCGATACGGCAAGCCCAAGTCTTCCAAGATTTCCTGAGAAATACCCAACATTTCATCTTGTAATTTCTCCGCCTCTTTTTTATCAGCCTTGCAAAATACCACCTGTTCTACTTTCATAAATTCATGAACGCGATAAATTCCTTTCGTATCCCGGCCATAACTTCCTATCTCGCTTCGATAACATTGACTATAGCCTGTCATTTTAAGCGGTAAATTTTTCTCCTCCAAAACCTCTCCCCCATAATATGCCAAAAGCGACGGCTCTGATGTACCCACTAAAAATTTCCTTTCTTTGCTAGCTGCACCATCCACCTCTTTATCCTGACTGGCAATCTGATATATTTCATCTACTTCATCACTATATTCCAATCCTTTGAAATACCCGCTGCCAAAAAGCGCTCCGCCTTTCACTAGAGTCGGTGGGATTATCGGCGTATATCCACTTTGAACCATTTTTTTAAGCGCGTACATCATAAGCCCCATCGCCAAAAGCGCGCCTTCGTTTTTCAAGTAATAACCCCGATAACCGGCCACCTTCTTGCCGCGCTCCAAATCTAAAAGATCCAGGTTTTTTCCGATCTCAATATGGTCTTTCGGCTTGAAGTCGAATTTTGGCTTCTCTCCCCAAACATAAACTTCCTTATTATCCTCTTCGCCCTTTCCTATCGGCGTATCAGCTGAAGGAATAGTCGGAACTTTTATCATTAAGGAATTGTATTCGCTTAAAATCTTATTATAATCCGGCTCCACCAGATCAATCTTGCTTTTAATTTTCTTTCCCCCTGCGATAATTTTAGCCCTCTCGTTCTTATTTTTCGCCGAGCGAATGGAATCATTGATCTTGTTCTTTTCCGCCTGCAAGCCTTCAACTTCTTGCATAGCTTTCAAACGTTTATCATCAAGCGCCAAAAGCCGCTTCAAATCCAAATCAACATGCTTATTCTTTGCCGCTTTTTTGATTTCTTCTTTGTTTTCTCTGATAAATCTTATATCGAGCATAGTTTTGTGTTATGTCTTAAATATAATAAAAAAGTATGATTTTATTATATGGTAGCAATAATTTGTTAAGGTGTCAAAATAAAAAAGAAGATCAAAGGTTTTGACTACTGAGGCTTTTTGCCCCGCCTTTTCTCTTCTTTGCTCTGCGTTTTTTTAAATTTTTTCTTCTATTTCTTTCTTTTATCCTTTTTTCAAGCTTTTTTTCATACCGCCTATTCACGCTTGCAATAAATTCCACTCTCTTTATATCTGTTCCCTTTGTTTCATTTTTTACTTCTTGCATTGCTTCCAGCACAAGAGGACAATCTTGCTCTGAATAATACGCGCGAATATTTTTCTCAAAAAATTTTATTTGATCGGGATCCTCCTCATTAAACATCTGACCGATTGCGACGACAGTCGCTTCATCAAATAGTACATGTGTCGATAGTGGCCTATACTTATACCCATTCTTTTTTCTCACCAAATTCCCTCCTGTTTTGTCTTTTAAATTACAATTTTATGATCGTTTTGAAAGACTTTTCATTATAGCAGATATTATACAAATGTCAATAATAAATAATAAAAAAGCGGATCCGCCGCTCTTTTATATTATTCAAAATTCTATTGTTCTTTTTCCTGCCTTCTTCTCGCGTTATCGGTAAGCAATTTTTTTCTTAATCTAATGCTTTTCGGCGTTACTTCCACCAACTCATCGTCATCAATGAATTCAATGGCTTTTTCCAGCGTCATTTCTTCCGGCGGAACCAGCACGATCGCCTCTTCGCCGCCTGATTTTCGGACATTTGAAACATGTTTTGCTTTGCAAGGATTGACTGCCAGGTCGCCGGATTCCGGCCGCAAACCGACAATTAAACCCTCATAAACTTCGTCTCCCGGTTTCACGAACATCTTTCCCCGCTGTTGCAGTAGATCCAGAGCATAGGCCAAAACCTTTCCGCCGGTCATCGAAACCATTACGCCGTTCGTCCGGAAAGGAATATCGCCTTTTACTTTTCCATATTCGGTAAACCTGTGATCCATCGTACCGGTACCATGAGTGATCATAATAAATTCCGAGCGAAACCCGATAAGTCCGCGCGAACTGATCGTAAAATTCAGATCCGTATGCCCCAAATGCGATTTCATATTGCTCATCTCGCCTCTTCTTTTTCCGACAAGCTCGATAACTTTTCCCGCATCCGGGTCAAGTACATTGACGTGAAGCTCCTCCATTGGCTCCAGTTTCTCGCCGTTTACTTCCTTATAAATAACTTGCGGTTTGGAAAGCGCCACTTCATAGCCTTCGCGGCGCATATTCTCAACCAATACTCCCAAATGCAATACTCCCCGGCCGGAAACCTTATATGCTTTGGCCGAATCAGTTTCTTCCACTTTCAATCCGACATTGCTTTCCAGTTCTTTCGTTAGTCTGTCTCGTAAGTGCCTGGAAGTAATAAGTTTTCCTTCGCGGCCGGCAAACGGACCATCATTAGTTATAAAATCCATAGTGATCGTCGGATCTTCCACTTTAATTCGTTCCAGCGCTTCCGGCTTTTCAACACTCGCCACTGTATCGCCGATTGATATTTCCCCAATACCGGCCAAAGCCATTAAATCGCCCGCCGATACTTCCGGCACTTCGCATTTTCCCATTTTATCAAAAGAATAAAGCTTGGTTATCGGATAATTTTTTATCTCGCCTTTAATATTGATCAAAGCGACTTTTTCTCCGGCCTTGATCTTTCCGCGCACAACTTTACCAATACCGATCCTGCCGACAAAATCATTATAATCCAGTCCCGTGATCATAACTTGCAAAGGACCTTCATCTGATACTTGCGGCGCTGGTATATATTCTATAAGCTTGTCTAAAAGAGGGGTTAAGTCTTTGGAATCTTCGGTCATTGAGGTCTTGGCAATTCCTTCGCGCGCGATCGCATAAATAATTGGAAACTCCAGCTGTTTGTCGTTTGCTCCCAAATCCATGAATAATTCATAGATCAGATCCAGGGTTTCTTCAACTCTGGCATCTTTTCTGTCAATTTTATTTATTACCACGATTGGCTGAAGTCCTAGTTGAAGCGCTTTGCTTAAAACAAATCTTGTCTGCGCCAAAGGACCTTCGGCCGCGTCGACCAAAAGCAAGACACCTTCCGCCATTTTTAAAACTCTTTCCACTTCGCTGGAAAAATCCGCATGTCCCGGAGTATCAATAATATTTATTTTTACGCCTTTATAATTCACCGCCGCATTTTTGGCCAAAATAGTGATCCCGCGCTCACGCTCCAGCACATTGGAATCCATAATACATTCAGCCACTTCCTGCCCAACGCGAAAAGTCCCGGTTTGTTTGAGCAAACCGTCTACCAGGGTGGTTTTACCATGATCAACGTGAGCGATAATGGCAACATTGCGGATATTTGGTTGTGTGGTTTTAATGGTCATAATAAATGCACTTTCTGTTCTTTTTTCTCTACTTTAAACTAAAATTAAAATCAGTCCGCCCATTGGCGGATGATTATTAAATATTACCCTATAATCTATATTTAGTCAATAGCTTTGGCGAAAAAACACTTGGATTTGCTTTAAAAACCCAAATAAACCGATAAGTCAACGACAAATTCTGCGTTTTGCTTATTTTTCATCTTCTATGACAATCGCCTGCACCGGACATGACTCAATGGCCATTTTAATTGTTTCGTCATCATCGCCGTAATCATCGATCACTACCGCTTTACCTTCCAAATCCAATTTAAAAGTTTTTGGGGCGATTGAGGCGCAGGAGCCGTCGCCGATGCAAAGTTCCCGATCAATTTTAATTCTCATAAACCCGTTTCAATATTTTAACAATTTAACATTTTAATAAAAATGCTAAATTTTAAAAATATTTAATTCTTAAAAATATAATGTATAGAGGTATTATACTTATTTATACAATTATTAGCAAGTGGCTGAAAATTTTATTTTTGTATTTTTATCTTACTCAATAAATTCTTTATTTTTTCAATGCTTTTTTCGTCATAAATTGAAAGAGGATGCACTTCGGGATTGACTTTTTTTAATTCCTTTATTTTTTTAGTTACTTCCTTCGCATCAACCAGATCTGTCTTGGTCAGTAAAACATATTCTTGTTTTTTCGCCAAATCGGAATCGTATTTTTGCAATTCTTCTCTTATGGTCTTATAATCTCGAGTTAAATTTTCCGACTCCGAAGAAATACAATGGAATAAAACTTTTGTCCGCTTAATATGGCGCAAAAATTTTATGCCCAAGCCTTTTCCCGCCGCCGCTCCTTCAATTAAACCGGGAATATCCGCAATAACAATATCAAAAAAAGCGCCAAGAACCGGTTCGAGAGTGGTAAAAGCATAAGGAGCAACTTTTGACCCCGCTCTGGTTAAAAGATTTATCAGGCTGGACTTACCGGCATTGGGCAAACCAATCAATCCTACGTCGGCTATAAGCTGCAACTCCAAAACTATATCAAAATTCTCTCCCAGCGTTCCCCTCTCAAACTCTTTCGGAGTAACATTGGTAGAAGAACGGAAATACCAATTGCCTCTTCCGCCTTTTCCCCCGCGCGCTAAAAGCAACCGCTGTCCGACCTCAACAACTTCCATATCTTTCCCTGTTGTAAGATTATGCGCAATAGTACCTACCGGAGCTTTTAGCACCAGTTCTTCGCCGCGCGCACCGTCCAGCCGGCGAGATTTTCCACCTTCTCCGTCTTTGGCGGCAAAATCTTTCGTAAAACGAAACTGGCTCAGAGCGTTGAGATTGGAAACTCCTTCCAGATAAACACTTCCGCCGTCGCCGCCTTTGGAGCCGCTTGGCCCTTGGCTGAATTTACTGCGATCAAAAGCCACCATGCCGTCGCCGCCTTTTCCGGCTGAAATCTTGATTTTCACTTCATCAATGATCATAAAATAGTATTTAGTATTTTTTTAATTTCACTAATTGTTTTTACATGCACTAATTTCTGCCTCAGCTCGCTGGCGCCGGAAAATCCTTTAAAATACCAGGCTAAGTGTTTTCGCATTTCGATCACCCCTTGCTTGCCTCGTTTTTTATACATCATCTCAGCATGCTTGATCGCCACTTTTTTTATTTCCGATAATTCAAATTCGGCATACGAACCTTTGGTCAAATAATCTTTCACTTGTTTAAAAAGCCATGGCTTGCCTAAAACTCCCTGGGCAAGGCCAATTCCGTCCGCTCCGGTCTTTTCAAGCATATTTTTCGCGTCTTCCGGCTTCAAAATCCCTCCATTGGCTAAAACCGGAATATCCACCGCCTCTTTAATTTTTCTTATCATCTCATAATCCGGCGTTCCAGTAAAGCCCTGCTCCAATGTCCGGCCGTGGATCATAATCGCGCTAATCGGCAAATCCTTGATTTTTTTTATAAAATCCAACGCTGTAGTTTTTTTCACACCGGCGCGAATCTTTATTGAAACCGGGATTTTTCCGGCCACGCCTTCCAGTGTAGCCTCGATTATTTCACGGGCCAATTTTATATTATCCATCAAAACCGCGCCCGACCCGCAAGCGATGATTTTCCGCGCCGGACAGCCGAAATTTATATCAATTCCGTCAGGCCTGATCTGCTTGGCGATAATTTTTGCCGCAAACAAAAAATGCTCCGGTTTATCGCCGAAGAGCTGTACCACATACGGACTTTCTTTTTTGCTGTTAAAACGCGTAATACCGATGGTTTTTTTCTTATTGTAGAAAATCGCACTCGTACTGGCCATTTCCGAATATACCACATCCGCGCCATAGCCCCTGCAAATCTGCCGGAAGGGCTGATCGGTAATTCCCGCCATCGGCGCCAAAGCAATTATCGGATGCTTTAATTTTTTCCAGAAGTTTTCCATAATTATTTTTTCTCATACAAAAACGTCGCCTGCTCTTTTTTTAAATATTCCCAGCCGTAAAAAGAAAATCCAAAAGAAATGATCTTCGCGCCAGGCTTTAATTCTTTATTTAATTTTTCCTCGAGCCGTCCCATAATTTTTCTGACACCAAAAAGAGTCACAATATCAAAAGAGGACAGGTCTGTATCCCAAAAACTCTTCAAGTGCACGAAGGCTCTGCCTTCCAGCCCCTCTTTCTTAATTTTCCATTTAGTCCATAAAACCAATAAAGGATTGATTTCATAGCCATGCACAACTGCGCCGACTTTGGCCAAAGCGATCATAATCCTTCCGTCGCCGCTCCCCAGATCCACCGCTTTCTGGCCAAACTTAACATTAGCATATTCGATCATTTTATCAAGACCGTATTTCGGAATTGGCACATATGGCGCCCCAAAAAGCAACGCATAAACAAATAAAAAAGTAAAAATAAAATAACAAAAAGCGAACAAGGATAATGCCGAAATTCCCAGAATCGGAACTATAAAATTTGTCATATTAATTTTTTAATAAATAATTAAAAAAACCGAATATATTTTAATTTTTTTACGAGGACATGGATTAGTGAGTAAAAAACATAACCAATGAACACACGCTCAATTGCCAAAACAATTTATATATTGTAATAAAAAATCAATGACTAATCCCCGCAGTATAAAAATTAAATTATATTCGGTTATAGTGTCAAAGAAACATTGTCTTCTAAACTATCTTCAAAATATTTCCTTTTTTTAAAGCCGCTTTGGCCAAATCAAGACGATCCGGACTATCGGCAAACAACGTAAAAAGCGTTTCGCCTTTTTTAAACTTATTGCCGATCACTTTATCCAAATATATGCCAGCTTGCTTGATCGACGGCGCTCCCAAAATCCGGCAAAATTCAATGATCGCTTTATTGTCATACATAGCGATCCGCCCATTTTTCACGGCTTTAACTTTGTGCCGATACGCGCCTAATTTAATTTTCTCGGAATTGATATTAGGATTCCCGCCTTGAGCCTTGATTATCTCTTTTGCTTTATCCCAAGCTTTCAAAGACCGAAGATTTTCTCGAGCGGCTTTCTGCGCTTCAACTTCGCTGAATTTTCCGGTTAAAGCCAATAAAGCGGAAGTTATTTTCAACGCTTTCTTTTCTAGATCCATCGGCCGATCCTTTTTTTGCTGCCAAACTCTCAGTATATCCCTCGCTTCAAGAGCCGGGCCAATCCCGCGGCCGGAAGGATCAATTACCCGAGAAACCATAACTTTCAATTTTATGCCAAACTTGCCCGCAATATACTGCATTTTTCTTTCGATCATATCAGCGGCTTTTTTGTCTTTTATTTTGGTATTTCTTCCAATCGGCATATCGATAATCAGATATTTTATGCCCATGGCGACTTTTTTAGCCATAATTGAAACGATCATTTTATTATAAGGCTCCATCACCAGCGGATAAGAAACTTTTATGATCTTATCGTCAGCCGGAGCGATTCGAAGCGCGCCGCCCCACACCAAACATCCTCCCGTTTTTTCAACCACTCTTTTAATATCACACGTTTCGAGGCATACCGGCATAAAAACTTCAACCGTGTCCGCCGTGCCGGCAGGGGAAGTAACCGCCCGCGAAGAAGTTTTAGGAATAGTAAAACCCAAGCTGGCCATAATGGCAACTAAAATCGGCGTCACTCGATTCCCCGGAAGTCCGCCTACCGAATGCTTGTCGACAACTATTCCTTTAAACTTCATCCGATCCCCTGTTTCAACCATCGCTTTGGTGAGATAATATAATTCCGTATCGGAAAAATTACCCCGAAAGCTTGAAGCCACGAAATAGGTCGTTTCAATGTCGCCCAAAAGCCCGTCACTAATATCTTTGATAATGGATTTTATTTCTTTATAGTTCAATGGGGAACCTAATAATTTTTTCTTTATCGCTTTGATCGAATCCGGCCTTTTGATCAAAGAAACTTCCACTATCCCCGCGCTATTCATCGCTTTGCCCTTGCTATCCTGCCAAATTTCCCGGAAAAACCCGATCTCTCCTTCCTCGACTTTTGAATTAGTATAATTAACCGCGGCGAAAAAACTTTTATTTTTCCAAACTATTTTCAAAATATCGGCTTTTCTGATCCCATAACGCCGCGCCTCTTCTTCCCGCAATACCACCTCCGGACGATGCCCTGACTCAAAATCTAATTTTCTAGCTTTAAAATATGGCATAGTTAAAATTTCTAATTTTTATTTTATTAATAAATATTCGGCTTAATCCTCCGTTTCAAGCTTATTTAATATTTCTTTAACCTTGATTTTTAAATTTTCCAATATTTTTTTATGTTCTCTAATGTTAGCTTTTGTGAATTTAATTCTTTCTTCCTTTTGTATGTTATTTTTCGACGACTCCGTGTCAGCAAGCTCAAATTCAAGCTTTGGTATCTTTTCCTCTTCAAAATTTACAGCTTTATTGATTATAAAAAGTTCAGAGCTAGGGTCTCTCATTAATTTCTCAATCTTATCCAAGGTTGTTTGTTTAAATTCCTTCGGTTCTTCTTTAGTTTTACTTTCTCTATCTGTCGATTTTATTGTTTTATTATCATCAAGATCGGTAATCTCATTCTCCGCTCCCGGTCCTTTTCCCCAATCTCCCTGATACTCTGGAAGCATATTTAACAATACTTCTCTCTCTTTTTTTAATTCAGTGATTTGTCTAGGGCTTAATCTCGCACTATCTAATTGTTCATTGATTTTTGTCACTTTTACCCCTATTTCTTCTTTTGATAAATTTTGGCTTGCTCCTTCTTTATTTTCCATATTATTATCATTATAAATTATTTTATTAGCAACATCGCCCCGTATTTTGTTAACTTCTTCCCCATACTCGCCTTCCGCCGCTTTTACTTTTTCACCGATCACTTTTTTCCCATTATTAAATTCTTCCTTATTTGACTCGTCCGCATCGTTGATCGCCAAAGTTTTCTCATCTTTTTCTTGTTGTTCTGTAATAGCCGCTTTCGCGTTTTCTATTTCAACCGCGTCTCTCTTAATTTCCTCTTCTAAGGTTTTTGGCTCTTTTTCCGGCGCTTCACCTCTAATCTCGCCAGCTTTTTCTTTTTCCGGATCTATTGGTTTTTTTATTTCTTTTTCATCGCTCATATTTTTAAAATTATCAATTATTTATTTTTGTAGATCTCGCAAATTTTTCCCCGGCATTCATTTATTTTTCTTTGCTCGATTTTCCCCATAATCCGTTCAAATAATTGTTTTTCTTCACCAAGCAAAAGAATGATTTTTTGTAAAAATCTTTCAAAAGCGATTTTCGCCAATCTTATTTTTTGTTGTTCGGTGGACATAATAAAATTTACGAAACACGCATCCTCTAAGCCTGATAATTTGTTTTTTTCATTCCGAAAATATTTCCCGCTACCGATGAGAGCAATTGCGGAATATTGCCAAATTCGAATAAATCCAAAGGGTAAGCAATTTTCACGATCCCCCTGTTGATCGGCGGCTTTCCTTTTTTGGAAAAATACCAGAATAGCTCGCTAATATCAGCGCTACAATCGCCAATAATCTTTTTAATATCAAAAACTTTTGCCGCTAAGCGATCAAAAGTTTCTTCGCTTAAAGTTCCTACCTTGGTCCAAGTGCCAATCGATGATTCCGCCGCAATTTCACCGGCGGCTTCTTCAAGCGGCAAACTCGACTCAATTCTAAAGGTCGCAATAATATGCTTGGTTTTATCGATTTCCGCGCCAAGACACAGATAGAATAATTTAGACATAAAAATTATTTGAGAAATTTAATGTTTATTTTTAAAAATCTCCTTATAGTTCTTCATCGCCGCTTTTTTGACCTTCCCCGGCTTTAAAATCCCGAATTCCGTAATTAATTTCTTGGTGTATTCCGGCGGCACGGTATCAAAAGCGTAATTGATCGCTTTAATTCCTTTTTGCTTGCCATCCGTAGCCTTGGCGAAGGATGGCCAAAGTTCAGTTGGATCTCTTTTTTCAATTTCTATTTCCCTGTAAGAGTCTATATCCTTCCTAGCTTTCAAAAGGCTGGCAGCCACATAAAAAGGCACACCGGCGCTTTTAGCCGCGAGAGATAAAGAATAGCTGCCGATCTTATTCAGTACTGAACCGTCCATACCGACCACGTCCGCTCCGATGATCACCAAGTCAATATTGATCTTGTCCGGATCATTTTTGGAGATCACGAACGGCGCCGCACTGTCAGTCATCATCGTCACGTCAATCCCTTTTTTAACAAGATTTTTTGCCATGATCCTCCCTTGAAATCTTGGCCGGGTTTCAGAATTATAGACCTTAAACCGTATTTTTTCCTTGCGCGCGCCGATCAGTATCTTAAACACCGACGAAGAATTGCAGTGAGTAAAAACCAAAACCGGTTTCTTCTTTTTTTTATAGATTTTTTTGACCAAACTTATTCCATTAGCGGTTATCCGTGCCTCATTTTTTTGAATCAAATCGAGCGTTTCCAGGCACGACTTTTGAAAATTAGCAATCTTTTTCTTGACATTTTTATTTTTATCCCGCGCGAGCTGCGCCATTATTAAATTCAGAAGATTTTGGTTCAGCGGCTCGTCAGGCCTGGCCCAGGCCAATTTATTGGCATTAATCTCTGTGGCTCTTAAAAAATTGCAAATTTTGCCATTTGATATTTTTGGCAGAGCTCCGATCTTAAAATCTTTGCTGAAATCCAAAAGCGCGCCAATCGATGCTTTCGCAATATTAGTGGCACCTTGAATTTTAATGGATTTTATATCTTTTACAACTTTGCCCATATTAACCATAAGTGTATTTTATCATATTTAAACCAAAAAAAATAGCCCTGCCGTAAGCAAGACTATTCAGCTATTAACTATTTTTTTAACCCGATCCTGTTAAAAACCCTGCAATTATCCTTCCCGTTGCATATTTCCAAAACCTTATAAATTCCTTTCGTATAAATTTCATTATTTTCCATATAATGCGTCGCTTCAAGGATCAGAATGCTTGCTTTCGAACTCGAAATTATCTCGCTGCCTTTTGTTTCAGCCAAAGGAACTTCTCCGTAAAGCCAAAAATTTCTCTGGTCTTTTTTCAAAAAAGGATAGGTCTTACCCACTTCAAGATTTTCCGGAATGCATTCCTCGATTCTCCGATTTCCATTCTTAAATTCCGAAATATTTCTCAAAGCAAGACCTGGATTGTACTCAACCTTCATTGTCATAATTTTTAAATTAATTTATTAATTTTTTATAGACGCCGAACCTAATAACAAGCGGTGCTAGAACTTTTTCTTTTCCAATTCTCTGATCGCGTCGGAAGCGATCCATTTAGCGGTTTTATTCTCGGGGTTTTTTGATTGAATTTCCCGCGCCGTTTTCAAAGCCGCCACACATAAAGATTTATTTCTTTTGCCGGTCTGGCGAAGCGCC
Organism: bacterium; assembly: GCA_030693205.1. Taxonomy (NCBI): domain Bacteria; species bacterium. The sequence continues at coordinate 23,793 of JAUYBG010000005.1, read as the reverse complement.
CAATTTACGGCTTTGCGGACAAAATTTCGCCCATCAACCGCCTCACGCTTAATATGCGGGAAAAATTCAATGAATTTTTTATTATCGGCTTTTTTATCGTGAAAAGCCAGCGCCGCCACAAGAGCAAAGCCGGCTCTTTTGACAAATTCCTCTTTTCGCCTGCTCCAATCAGCCGCTTTTTGCCAGGCAATCTCTGTTTTATCAAAAAGATTCATACAGACATGATCACACACGTCCCACGAATCAAAATCCTTCGCCCAATTTTCCATTTGCTTTTCGCCAACCATTTCCGGCTCATCGATCAACGCCGCCAAAATCCGCGCTTCGTGAATTTTTGACTTCCAAAGCATTATCGCTAATTTATGGCGATTTTCCGCGCCTTTTTTATCTGTCTTAGCCTCTTTCCTGATTTCTTTTGCCAAACTTCTCAAATACGGCATACTTACGCCCAAAGTGTTTTTCGCGCTAATTCCAAATCGCGCCATTCCGGCGATATTTTTTGGATTTCTTTGTGATTTTAATTTTGCGATTATTTTTTTAGAATCCATGAATTATTCCTTAATTTATTTATTACTTTTGATATTTGAGCTTTGATATTGAATTGTCATTTGACATTGAAAATTTGTCATTAACGCTAACATCCTTTAATTTTATCAAAAAAAACGCTTTTGTTCAACTAAAAACAAAAAAACGGCCCGAAAGCCGTCTTCTTGTTTTCTAAATATTTTTATAATTAGAATCTGTCGTTTCCGCCAAAACCTCGTCCGCCGCCGCGATTACCGCCGCCGAATCCGCCACGTCCGCCTGCGCGGGGTGGTCTCTCGGTCATCGGTCTCGCTTCGTTAACGATAATGGTTCTGCCATCAACTTCTTTGCCATTGAACATTTCAATAGCTTTGACTGCTTCTTCGTCGGAGCTCATTTCCACGAAACCAAAACCTTTTGATCGGCCACTCATCTTATCGATGATAATTGAGGCTGATGTTACTGTTCCAGCTGCGGAAAAAGTCGCTTTCAAAGCGTCATCTGTGGTGCTATATGATAAGCTGCCCACATATAATTTCTTTGCCATGTGTTTTTTCCTTATATAAACTAATTAATTTTGCAAGTCGACTACTTCTCTGGGATTTGCTTTCAGGAGCCAAACGGCTCAACTTAACTTATACTTAATTGTTTTATATAAGGAAAGAAAACCCTTCGAAACTTACAAAAACAATTATAAACGATTAAAGCATTAATGTCAATACCTGCGGAGAGGGAGGGAGTCGAACCCTCGATACCTTTCGGTATATCCGCTTTCCAAGCGGACGCACTCGGCCACTATGCGACCTCTCCAAACCGCCGATTGGCGGAAACTAATACTTATTATTTTCTATTTCGGAAGCGCGGAAATAATACTGGCAATGAATGTATTCTCGGCCAGAATGCGATATTGCAACAATTTTGTCAGAATTAAAAAATGTCTGGCTTCCACCGCGCCATGCGCGGGATCCAAGATAACCCGCTCCCCTTCTTTCGCGAGCTCTGCGATATATCCCGGCACATCTTTTTTCAATAATGCTTTTTCCAAAAAATCAACGATTTTCGTGAACTCTCCACTATCAAGCCACATTCCGCCGCAATCCGCGCAAACATCCACTTCCACTTCGCTCTTATCATATTTAAGCACTGCCATCGTTTTTTTGCATTTTGGACATATTTTTTTCCCGGAAACGGCATTAAACTTATCTTTATCGCTCCACAGATTAAAATGCATCCAGGCAAGATCCATATCCCGCTCATCAATGACTTTTTTTAATTCATTTTTGTCGAACCAAATGCCATGACAGGTAAAACACCTGGCAAGTTTTAGATCTTGAGAAGAAAACTCCCCGAGATCTGCTGAACATTTTGGACATTTCATAAATATAGATTAACGACTTAGCTTACTAAATTTACCACAATATGGTTATTTTTTCAATAGCGCTAAAGCGGCGGAGCTCGTAGCTCCGCCGCAATGATAACTCAACTATTTTATATTTATCGCGAAGTTATAACCCGATCAACCCGATAAGTCCCGCGAACATTGAAGATTTTTTAGCCGATTTTGCCATTTTTCCCAACATTATTGTCGTCTTCAATACCGTATCCGGATTAAGAGAAATACTATCTATGCCTTCCTGTACCAAAAACTCCGCAAAATCCGGGAAGTCGCTTGGCGCCTGGCCGCAAATGCCGACTTTACGATTATATTTGTGCGCCACTTTGATCAATTGCCTGATCAATATTTTTACCGCTTCGTTTTTTTCGTTGCCGATATGCGCCAAAGTGCCATTATCGCGATCAAGCCCAAGGGTCAATTGAGTCAGATCATTGCTGCCGATCGAGAATCCGTCGAAAATCTTGGCGAATTCTTCGGCCAAAATAATATTCGCGGGAATTTCCGCCATCACGTACACCTTGAAGCCGTTGTCGCCTTGCTTCAATCCTTCGCCGGCCATAATTTCCAAAACTTTTTTTCCTTCCTCGACGGTCCGGCAAAACGGGATCATTACAATGACATTAGTGAATCCGAAAGTATCGCGAACTTTTTTGATCGCCCGGCATTCCAGTCTAAACGCTTCCTTGAATTTTTTATCATAATATCGGGAAGCGCCGCGCCAGCCGATCATCGGATTTTCTTCTTTCGGCTCAAAATATGCGCCGCCGACAAGATTCGCGTATTCGTTGGTCTTAAAGTCAGAAAAACGGACAATTATTTCTTTCGGATAAAAAGCGGCCGCCAGCTTCGCCACTCCCTCGGCTAATTTATCCACATAAAACTGGACTTTGTCGGTGTAGCCGACGGTTAATTCATCGATTTTATTAATTGTTTGCCTGTCGAGCTTCACTCCGCCTTTTTTAAATTTATAATTGATCAGGGCTAACGGATGGATCTTAATGTAATTATTAATGATAAATTCTTCACGCGCCAAGCCGATCCCGCTTTGCGGCAAGAAAGAATATTTGAACGCCTGATCAGGCTCGCCCAAATTAATAAGAATTTTCACCGGAAGCGCGGGAATTGCGCCCAGATCGGTTTTTTCCACCTTTATCGGAATAATTCCTTTATAAATATAACCGGTCTCTCCTTGAGAGCAATCCACCGTAACGTCTGAATTATTTTTTATTGTAGCGGTGCCGTTTTTCGTGCCCACCACGGCCGGAATTCCGAGTTCCCGGGAAATGATCGCCGCGTGGCAAGTCCTGCCTCCGGCATCGGTCACGATAGCCGAAGCGATCTTCATGATCGGCTCCCAGTCGGGATCGGTCATTTTTGTCACCAAAACCTGTCCGGGCTTGAAATTATTAATCTGCTTTACGCTTTTTATCACATTAGCTTTTCCAACTCCGATCTTAGCGCCCACGCTTACTCCGACTGAAACCACTTGCAGTCCGGTCTTGGGTACGGTTAATTTATAAACTTCCAGCATATTTACATCGCGCTTGCTCTGATGAGCGGTTTCAGGCCGCGCCTGGACAATATACAATTTATTCGTTTTGCCATCCTTAGCCCATTCAATATCCATCGGCCGCTTATAATGATTTTCTATGATTACCGACCATTTAGCCAGCTGAATAATTTCTTTATCAGTCAATACGAATTTTTTCTTATCCGACTGAGAAACTTTAGTATTTTTAGTTGAATTCGCGCTGCCGGAATAAATCATTCTCCATTCTTTGCTGCCGATCGTTTTTTCGATGATCGAATTTTTTCCTTCTTTTAAAAACGGCTCAAAAATCCAATATTCATCGGGGTTTACCCGGCCTTTGACCACATTTTCTCCCAATCCATAAGCGGCATTAATTACGGTAACATCGGCAAATCCGGAATCCGGATCGCAGGAAAACATCACTCCGCTCGTGGCCAAATCGCTTCGCACCATTTTTTGCACGCCGACCGAAAGCGCGATGGAAAAATGATCAAAACCCTTATCCACACGGTAAGAAATCGCCCGATTAGTGAACAAAGAAGACACGCAATCTCTCACTGCTTTAAAAAGCGCTTTCTCACCGTGAACATTCAAATAAGATTCCTGCTGGCCGGCAAAAGAAGCATCCGGCAAATCCTCGGCTGTCGCCGAACTTCTTACTGCGACATCGATATTATGGCTGCCGTATTTGGCGCCAAGTTGATAATACGCCTCAAGAATTTCTTTTTTAAAATCTTTAGGAAGTTCCACCGCCAAGACTGCTTTTCTCACCGCGGCACCGCGCTTCGCCAGATTCCTGATGTCATGAGTATTTAACCCTTTTAATATTTTTTTAATTTTATCTTTCAATCCGCTTTGTTCTAAAAAATATCGATAAGCGTAAGCTGTGGTCGCAAAGCCATTCGGAACGCTTACCCCTTTTGCGGCAAGATTCTGATACATCTCGCCCAGGCTGGCATTTTTCCCGCCGACCAGCCCGACATCCCCGATACCGACATCGGAAAACCAAAGAATTAATTCTTTGCTTTTGTCTTTGCCATTATGCTTATGGTCATTGATCAGATTATGAGGAGGCGCGAGAAGTTGATTATTTTGCATAAAATTATTTTTGTATTTAAAAAATAGAGAATATTTTACCTATGTATATATAATACCATATTTTCGCCAATTCGTAAAAAGTGCACAGCCTACCCCGCTCCTCCCCCGCCACCGCCCCCGCCAGCGCTTCCCGCGCCACCGCCTCCGCCTCCGCCAGCGCTTCCCACGCCACCCGCCGAAGAAAATGCCGAGGAAAAACTGGAACTGAAAGACGCGGAAAAACCGGCAGGCGAAAATCCGCCGCCTTGGGAAAATCCACCGGAGTGAATTCCACCCCCGACATAAACGCCGATATACCAGGAAGGATTTTGTATATTAGAAGCCTCAAAAGCTTTGCCCCATTTTTTCTCAATACCGAAAATTATGGCATACGGCAAATATTTTTCAAAAGTTTCCGGCGTCAAATTCTGCATCCGATACCGCTCCGCGGTTTCCAAATACATTTTAAATCCCAGCCAGTCTTCTTTCAGGATAAATCCTTTTTTAGAAAGCCGGGCCTCGTAATTAAGATAAATGTAGATAAGTATCCCGTTTAAAAAAACAGCGCCTAAAAAAATCGCAAATGATGCCACGATGGTTTGGAAAAAGGCAAAAATAAGAATAACCGCAATAAAAGCAACGGCTAAAATCCCGCACCCGGTTTTTTCTTTTTCAACCCCGATCTCAAAAGCCCCGGTATCAATAGTGGTTTCGCTGTATAATTTTTCTTTCAATTTTTCCATCGCTTCAAATAATTCTCTTTTTCTTGCATTACTGGCGTGTTTCATTGCCTTAGTTGAAAAAGTTTTTGTCTCCCCAAAAATCACGCTTAAAAATAAAATTTCATAGTCTTCCAGCGATGACCTATCAGCGTCTTCCACTTCTTCCAATATATAATTTTTGGGAACAAAAAAATCTTTTAAGCCGTTTTTTAACAATGCCCATAAAGGTTTAACGAACATAAAAATAAGCCACATGAATATGCCGCCAAAACTAACAGCAAACCAAAAATTTTTATAAGCAGAAAATCTTACGATCTGAGTGATAAATATCAGCAAGATTAATATAATAGGAATGATCGGAAAAATATTTCTAGCGGTATCCATCCAATCCGCAGTATCTTCTTTAATCCTGACATATCCCCTTACCGCGAGATCAATTACCGTCGCCGACCAGCCTTTATCCGTCACCCTTTCTTTGATCAATATTTCCGCCATTGCCGGACGCAGATTTTCCGGCGGCGCGTATTGCGGAATGATCGTTCCCCTGCCTTTTGGCCGCACTTCCCGCCAATACCAGTGAACAAATATAAAAATCAAATTGGCAAACGTAATAAGTCCTGCCAAAAGATAAAATAAATAAATCCTTAAAAAATCCTGCCAGTAAGCGGACTGGCTCACTATGCCTTTGGGCCAATCCAGCTGGACGGTGAACGCTTCTTTGGATTTAAAATTTTTAGCTTCAAAAAGAAAACTTTTTTTGTCAGGCAAAGGAGACTTATCGATAAAATATTCCTGATAAACATCGGTTCTATAGGCTTTAAAAATCACATTACTGTAATTAACCTCTTCGGGAAGCATTATTTGCGCTGTCGCTTCTTTTACCGGCATTTCGTAATCAGTAAAAACATTCCAATACAACTCGTCATAATCAGGGAAAAAACCAATACCGCCATGAACTTTATATTTAATGATCCACTTATAGGTTGTATCCGCCAAATTATAATACCATTCGATATTTTCAGCGCCATTTTCCTTGAAATAAGTGAAGCGCCCCCAGCTTGCCGAATCCAATTTATCCAATCTTTTTCTGCTATACGCCAATTTTTGCCCTGTTTGACCATCGACAACTTCAATATCTGAAATTCCATCGGTTTTATTAAGCAAAATGCTCCGCCAGCCCGAATGATACTCGCCGATATAATTAAAAGTCTGCTGTTCTTCCGCGTCAAAAGTGGAATCTTGATTTATATTGATTTTTACATCAATTAAATCATAAGAGTAACTTTTCGCTTCCGCTGCTTGGAAAGACAATAAAAAACCGAAAATAAAAATAGCGGGAAGTGCAATAAATCTTTTACTAAAAATTTTAGCAATGGAGTGAAGCATAAAATTTCTTATAATTCTACAGATTTTATACAAAGCGATAAAATACTTAATTTTTCAGACGCTCGGCCGCAATTATACCAGATAGCTACATCAACTCCACCTCGCTCAGATTTTATCGCCCAAAAATGAATTTATTAAAAGTTTTTACAAAGGGCGATAAAATGTGCTTCAAAATCAAATATTTTATCGCTTTGTTTTTGATTGTCTTTACTTAAATCATATCATATTCTTTTAATTTTACAACAAAATACCGCGGGTTTCATATCGCGGTATTAGAATCAATAGATTTTATTAAATTTTATATATTTATCTTCTCCGCGTAATCTCCAATCACCGGAATTTTCCAATATTTACCCTGCAAAACATTTATTATACCAATCACGGATACGATAAATAATACAAATATCACTAAAGGTGATAACATCCATCCGATTATCGGTATAACGCTAACAAACGATATAACAAACAAAATCACTCCCTGTTTTGCGTGAAATTGAGCGAATTTGCTGTCCTTTTTAGCTAAAAGCGGAATTAAAAACAAAATTCCCAAATAGCTCAAAAGCGCCCAGATTTTATTCTGCTGGATATCCTGCTCGTCAGTCAGCGGCGCTTGCGGCGCTACCGGCGGCGTATTTTGCGGCGGCATTTGTTGAGTTTCCATTTTTATCACCTCCGTTCAAAATTAGTTTTTAAAAATTAACGCTTTAAGTTAATCTTTTTTCAATGTCGGTATGGGAATGCTTACACTAGGCAAAAATTTAAGATTTATCCAGACGATCGCAAACATTAAAAGCGTAAAAAATAAAGGAAATTCCAAATTCGGATAAAATCGGAAAACTGTCGCTTCCAAGATCACTCCGAGCGTTATCGCGTGAATACCGATCTGATAGCTTTTACCAAATCTCAAATTCCTTTTCATCGCTTTAGCCATAATCCAGATAACAAGCGCGCCAAAGATCAAATAAATAAGATATTTAATAGTAGCGCCTAAAATTGATCCGACAAAAACCAGCGGCACCAAAACAAGCGGTATAACTTTTAAATATGGCATAATTTTGTTCAGCGCCGAGGAAATTTTCGTTTTGGTAATAACTCCATTGAACTCTTGATTTAAAAATTGGATCTTAATAGCTTCGTTCGAGTCGCGATAAGCAATACTGTCGCGGCTTATAAGAACAAAGGTTTTATAATCTTTAAACGCGTCCAGGTTCAAAGGCGACTGGGTATCAATAACCAATAAATTATCAATTTCATCTTTTATTGTTTTATTGTCCGATCTTTTGCTGTCATTTTTAAACTCGGCCGGCGCTTTTATAAAGTACGGCTCCGAAACATTAGTTGAAATTATTCCATTTTTTACGGTTATTTCCAATTCTTCAGGATAATAATTTAAAACATTGGAACCGATCTCGTCGAAGACTTTATTGATTTTCGGCAATGTTGAAAAAGTAAAAATAATAGTGGAAACCAAGGCGATCAAGCATATCAAGGATAAAAAATATTTTAGTGAATAAGAAAACGGCTTATTCAAAATTTCGCTGTAATAGGCGGAGTTGTAAATACTGGATTTGATATTCTCTATTATTTTCATATTTTTGTATTTAAAAAATTAATAAATTATTTTATTTCCAATCCTCTCAGCGCCGCAATTCGCTCCTCTACGGCCGGATGAGTGGAAAACATATTGGCAAACCAGCTCCGGCCGCTACCGTTGCCTTTCAGAGGATTCACGATATACATATGCGCCGTGGCTTTGTTCGCCACTTCCAGCGGTTCAGTGTCGCCGGAGATTTTTTCGAGCGCTCTGGCCAATCCTTCGGGATGTCGTGTCAAAAGCGCGGCACTGGCATCAGCCAAAAACTCGCGCTTCCGGGAAATCGCCAACTGAATCAAAGTCGCCACGATCGGCGCCAAAATTGTCAAAACAAGCGCGATAATCATAATCGCCCCGCCGCCTTCCCTGTTTCTGCGCCCGCCTCCGAATAAAGACGATCGCCAAAACATATCAGCCAGCAAAGTAATAAAACCCACCAAAATCACCACGATCGTGGAAAATAAAATATCGCGGTTTCCTACATGGCTTAATTCGTGAGCCAATACTCCTTCCAGTTCGGATTTTTCGAGTTTCTGCAAAATTCCTGTTGTTACCGCGATGACTGCATGCTGGGGATCGCGGCCGGTGGCAAACGCGTTCGGCGCCGTGTCGTCAATAATATAAATTTTCGGCACAGGAAGTCCGGCCGTAATGCAAAGATTTTCCACGATATGATAAAGCTCGCGATTGCTGTCGTGATCAATTTCTTTGGCCCCGCTCATGGCCAAAACAATTTTATCGGAAAACCAATAGCTGCTGATACTCATTATCATGCTGAATATCACGGCAAAAACCAAAATGCCGGGGCTATCCATTGCCCGGCTGAAAACCCAGCCCACTCCTATCGCGAATATCAAAAAAGCTGTAATTAACAGATAAGAGTTTCGTATATTTTTATCAGCTTGATTGTATAAAGTAGGCATAGTAAGTAGTGAGTAGGTTGTAGTGAGTAGCAGGAACAAAATTTTCCTACCAACTACAAATTAGAATTTTAATTTGCCTTCCCCTAATGGATTAAAACCATTTTTAACTTCGTCGCCGTCGGTATAGCCATCGCCGTCTGTATCGGGATTAGCTGGATCGGTATGATATTTATTTATTTCTTCATAATCAGTTAATCCATCGTTATCGCTATCCGGAAATTTACCGCCTGCATTTTCAAAGCAATATTGATTTAATTTCTCGTTTGTAATCTTTTTACACAATTCCCCGTCATGTTGTATAAAAGCTATCTCGTAATAAAAAACGCTTTCGCACACTTGCTGCGTTTTTTCAGATTTTAAATTTAAACAATCTTCCGGCTTATCATACATTACAAAAATGTTCCTCAAACAGTGCATAAGATCATAGCCGTCAAAAGACCAACATTTATCAATCTTTTCCACGCCCAATCTTTGCAAGATTGCATTCGCGCATTCAATTCGTATTTTTGAATTTTCAATTTCGCCGCAAACGGCGCTTTCACCTTTAATAAAAGCTACCGAAGCGATACAATCATTTTCATCGCCTCTCCCCTTACATAGTTTAATAATTTCTTTATCGCTCTTTGCTGTTTCGCGATAAAATTCTAATTGCGAAGCGCTAAATTCCGGATGATTATTTTTTAACTCCTCTAAAATACTGGCAATATTTTCACTTTCCGGCAATCTATTTACAATATTTTCTGACCCCCCGTTCCCGTTGTTGTTTTCGGTATCTTTAAATAAAAAAATTGCAAAAGCTACTAAAGCCAATATTATAATTCCTATAATAATTTTTATTGTTTTATTAAACATAAACCTGGGTTTATTTTATTCCCAACATCTAAAAGCGGCTGTTGTATGATTTGTGGTTATCGTCCAGTTTCTAGGGATAGCAATGCTTTGATTCAACCTGCAACTATTATTGCTGGTTCCGCACGGACTTAAGCTTTGAACATTTGTATAACCGCCTGGTATTGCGGCGCCCGCAGGTCTCCCGCAGCAATCACATCCGTCTTTCGTGCAACTTACTAGCTCGCAACAAGCGTAATCATTCATTTGCGGACTTGTGCTGGAGCACGCGGTAGAAGAACTACCTACAGGAAGCGGTTCTGAAACAGTACAAGCGCCCCAATCCGTGCTAGTGCTGTTGCAGGTTTGCGTCCCCGCAACCGGTACACCCGTACACCATGCCGGAAGCCCTGTCGTATATATACCTGAACAATCATTTGTAATAGGACTATTTTGATCGCAAATTTCCGGTCCGTTCACTATGCCATCCCCGGCATATCCGCCAGTAGGAGTACAGCTAGCGGTACAAGCATATTGGTGAGAAGGGGAACTTTCTTCCGGCGAGCGAGCTACCCCGCTCAATCCATCACAACTTTCTCCCAATTCCGGATCCCAAATACCATCACCGCAAACACAAGTTACGGTTGCGCTTGGCATATTACAATTCACCTGATTCCATGTAGCCATATTAGCGTATCCCATTCCTTGCAAAATTACCGCGATAACAAGCCAAGCAATAAAAACAATGGCTATTCCAGTAATTGCACTGGTGACGGCTGATTTAGCCAATTCGATCTTTCGAGAATTTCCGGCGGAAAAAGCATAGAGAAGTCCGGTGATGACAAGGATAAATACTCCGACGCCGATTGTCAAGGTCATAACAAAATTAATGATGTTTTTCAGCATATAAAATAAAGCACAAAGGCCGCAAGGAGCAGATTCGTCGATTGGAGTAACGCAATTATCGGAAAGTCTGCCGCAAGAAATAAGTCCTCCCGCAATCTTTAAACACTGGCCATTTGTACAGGCGCCATTGCATTTTACTCCGCAATATCCGCAATTATTTTTATCAGTTAATAAATCAACTTCGCATGCATTTAATGAATTTCCATCACAATCCGCAAACCCCGTCGGACAAGCCGCTTTTGCTATATTAATGCCGAAAGTCTTCGTCTCAGAAAAAGATGAATCGAGAGACAGCGGTTGAAAAAATAAAAATAAAAAAATAAAAACACCCAAAATATAACGATTATGAGTATTTTTATCTAATTGGGTATATAAAGTTGGCATAATTTTAATTCTAAACACGAAATACTCTCTTTTTGTCATTCCGAGCCCTTCGGTTCCTCAGGATAAACTCCACGAGGAATCCCTTGAACATACAAAATAACAAGAATAAGGGATTTCTCTTCGCCTGATGGCGAATTCGAAATGACAAAACAGCATATTTCGCAACTAGCGAATACTAGAATTTCACTTGCACCGGTTCTTTTTCCGCCACGTTGGCAATCTCGAAGAATTCCCTCTTCTTATAAGCCAGCATATTGGCCACAATCATATCCGGAAAAACTTCAAGCTTGATATTGAAATCGCGCACATTACCGTTATAGAATCGGCGGGAAGCCTGAACTTTGTCTTCCGTATCAGTCAGCTCGCGCTGTAATTCCAAGAAATTCTCGCTAGCTCGAAGTTGAGGGTAATTTTCCGAAACCGCGAACAGGCTCTTAAGTGCGCCCGTAAGCATATTTTCCGCTCCAGCTTTTTGCTCAGGACTCTGCGCGTTCATCGCATTCGCTCTAGCTTGAGTTACTTTTTCAAAAAGCTCTTTTTCGTGCGTCGCATATCCCTTAACTGTATTGATAAGATTCGGGATCAAATCATACCGTCTTTTTAACTGAACATCAATATCGCTCCAGGCTTCGTCTACCCTGTTTTTCAAGGTTACAAGGCCATTATAAATGCCAACAGCCCACAAAATTATCGCTAATACCGCTACTAAAAATACATATTCGATCATATTTTTATTTATTAATTATTAACTGCTTAATATAAAATATAACATAAATTGTGTAAAAAGTAAACTCCAAACGATAATTTACAATAAGCTAAGAATAAAAATTAAAATCGCCAAAACAAATAAATAATATTATTTTGCAACACAAATGAATATAAAATATCGTACGGGGTAAACTTTATTAAACACACTAAAATCAAATATATGATATGAAAACGGCTCCCATGATAACAAAAACTATATTATCTTCCGGCAAGACCAAAATTCCATTCAAAATAAAATTATTAATGGACTTGACAAACCTATTTAGATATGATATAGTGTAGTTTCTAATTAACAGACTCATCTTTCTCAGCTTATATTTAGGTATATATTTCTGACTTTGAATGGGTCAGAATTTTTTATAAATATATGACACCAACAACATTCGACGGACTTGGCATTGCGCCAAAAATTTTAGAAATATTGGATGCGCTAAAATTTACCGCGCCAACTCCGATACAATTTCAATCTATCCCTCCCGCGCTGACGGGAAAAGATATCGTAGGTATTGCTCAAACCGGAACCGGCAAAACTCTGGCTTTTGGCATTCCAATGATCCAGCGGCTGGCAACTTTAAAAGGTAAAGGGCTTATCTTGCTTCCGACCAGAGAGCTGGCTTTGCAAGTAAATGAAGCGATTGATAAAATTGGCAGGCCTTTAAGTTTAAGAACCGCGGTATTGATCGGCGGAGAAAAAATGTTCCACCAAAACCGGGCCTTGAGCCGGGATCCTCATATTATTATCGCCACCCCCGGCCGGCTTATTGATCACCTTGAACAAAGAACGGTCAGCCTGAACAATGTGGTAATTTTAGTGCTCGATGAAGCTGATCATATGCTGGATATCGGATTTGCGCCGCAGATAAACAAGATATTGCAGACTGTGCCGCGCGATCGGCAAACCATGCTTTTTTCCGCGACCATGCCGCCAAAGATCGTCGCTCTGGCTAATTCTTACATGAAGCTCCCGATAAGAGTCGAGGTGGCTCCTCAAGGCACGGCGGCAACCAACGTCACGCATGAAATTTTCTTTGTCCAAAAAGAATCAAAATTATCTTTATTGGAAACGGTTTTAAAAGAACATAAAGGAAGCACTCTGGTTTTTTCCCGGACAAAACATGGCGCGAAAAAAATCGCTTATACCATCAGAGGCATGGGACACACCGCGGCTGAAATTCATTCTAATCGCAGCCTGAGCCAGAGACTGAAAGCGCTGTCCGGATTTAAAACCGGAGCTTTCCGAGTTTTAGTGGCTACCGACATTGCCGCCCGCGGCATTGATGTCACCAATATTGAACTGGTGGTAAACTTTGACTTGCCGGAAAATCCCGAAGACTATGTGCACCGCATCGGCCGCACCGGACGCGCCGGACATTCGGGACACGCGATCTCTTTTGCCACGCCCAACCAAAGATTTGATATTAAAACCATTGAACGCCTTATCAAAAAACAATTGCCAGTTTCTCCTCTGCCGAATTTACCGAGACCTCAAGCTCAGCCTGGCGGATTTCAGGGAAGCTTCCGGCAAACCGGAGCAACACGCATTCAGACGCATCCTTTTGCTTCGCAAGAAAAACAAAGCGCAAAACCCTGGGGCAAATCACGAGGCAGATCTCATGGCGGATCGCAAGAACCATCAAAATCTTTTGAAAATTTTGGAAATCACCGCAAAAGATCCAAATTTAAATTTAAAACTAAAAAATGGTAGAACTTACTCCATATAAAAAGCCCTTCCTAAGGAAGGGCTTTTTAGTTTTTTTAAAAAACCGAAATCTTTTCAAAAAAAAAGCTTTGTGCTATAATCTATGCATTATCGGTTATAAAAAAAATAAAATAAAAAATATGGAAACAAAGAAAGAAAACCATAAAAGTGTCGGTCACGAAACACACAAAAGGACAGATGAAACAGTGTTCGAATTAACCCTTGAGAAAAAAAAGAAAAAATTATTCGACAATAAAAGCTTTTCCAAAGGATTTTTGGCGGGTTTCTTTATCATGGCTATTTTGGCGACCGGAATAGTTTCCTTAAAACTATCCCCTCTTATTAAAAACGGATCAATAAAAAATCCCATCACATTGGAACAAGCCAAAATAAAAGCTGAAACTTTTATTAACAAAAATCTTATGGCTCCGGGAAGCAAAATCACGATAAAAGGAGCTGAGGAAAAAAACGGCCTTTACAAAATCGCCGTCAATACCGGTTCGGGAAACGATATTGACGCTTACATGACCAAGGACGGAAAAATATTTTTTCCTCAAGCCGTGGATATAGAAAAAACGGAAAATGATAAAAAAAACGCGGCTCAATCTAATTCTGCCGCTCAAACCGAATTGGTAAAAAGCGACAAACCGGAAGTGGAGCTCTTTGTTATGAGCCACTGCCCTTATGGCACGCAAATTGAAAAAGGAATTCTTCCTGTAGTCAGCGCTCTTGGAAATAAAATAAACTTTGATATTAAATTCACTGATTATGCCATGCATGGGGAAAAAGAATTACAGGAAGAGCTTAGCCAATACTGCATCAAAACAAACGAACCCGCAAAATTTAATAACTATTTAAAATGTTTTATTGAAAGCACAAGCGGAGACTCGGCAACCTGTCTTACGAAAGCAAGTGTAAACAAAACTAAATTATCTTCCTGTGTTGCCGCCACTGATAAAAAATTCAAAGTAACAGCCAACTTCGCCGACAAAAACACCTGGAAAGGAAATTACCCCACTTTTAATATTTACGCCGAAGATAATGCAAAATATGGAGTCCCCGGCTCTCCAACCCTTATTATAAATGGCGCAACGGCAGATTCAGCCAGAGATTCAGCCAGCCTTTTAAAAACTATTTGTTCCGCCTTTAATACTCCGCCTAAAGAATGTAGCGTCACGCTTTCCGCGACTGCTCCAGCTCCGGGATTTGGAACCGGCGTCAGCACCAGCGCAAGCAGCGCCTCTTGCGGCAACTAAAAAACTTTTTGCGCACAAAAAAACACTCTCAACTTTTCAGGAGTGTTTTTTTAATATTTGATTATTCCTTTATCGCCTCCAGTAATTTTACCATTTTCTCCGCATAAGAAGCAAAATCTTCTTTAGACGCCTTGGAAATCGGATCCCCGACAACAATATTTACTGTCAGTGAATTGATATATGCTCCATTTAATTTCATTGAATAGTCCAAGTGGGCGCCGGTAGCATATCCCGTCGATCCAACATATCCGATTGTAGTACCTTGTAAAACCGAAGTCCCGACTTTTATTCCCCTGGCAAAACCCGAAAGATGTCCGTAATAAGTAACGTATCCGTTCGAATGGCGCACACCGATATAATTGCCATAATCATATCGCCAAGTAGCCAGCATAATCTTGCCGTCTCCCACTGTTACTACCGGCGTTCCCCCAGCCGCTACATAATCAATAGCTCTGTGAGAGGTGACTATTTTTAATATCGGATGTAGCCGCGCGTTGGTGTAACCTGAACTGATATAACGATAGTTCAGAGGCGATTTTAAAAACGCTTTTTTGAGCGACTTTCCGTTTTCGTCAAAATAAGAACTGGCATTCCCCGGATCATCAAAATAAAACGTCCTGAACGTTTGTCCTTGATTCTGAAATTCCGCCGCTAAAATATTCCCTTCCAACGCTAGCGCGCCATCTTTGTATTTTTCTTCATAAATTATTTTAAAATTGTCGCCTTCTCTGATATCAGTAGCAAAATCAATTTCTCCGGAAAAAACATCCGCCATAAGCAAAATCGTGCCTGCGCTCAATCCTATCTCGCTTCCGGCTTCAAAAAGCGAGCTTGTAACCTTATTTCCCTTGCTGGCAATTTTAACATCAAAAATAATTTCTTTTTCTTCCGCAATAAATTCATTTTCATCTTTTTTACTTATTATTAAAACTTTTTCCGCGCTAATCGCGTACTCAATTTTTTTCACAGAACTTTTATCCTCCTCGAATTTAATTTTTATCGCATTCCCTATTTTTATTTTTGTCGGACTATAAATTTTTTCAAAAGCTTCAATTATCTTAATTCTCTCCTCATTTTTTGCGTTTAATGATTCCAAAATCAAGGATAAAGTATCTCCTTCTCGGACGATATATTCCGCATCAAAACTTTCTTTGGTATTTTTAAATGAGTTATCAGCATTTTCTTCGCTCTGAGCTATTTTCTTATTGCTTATGCTTTGCTTAAAATATATTTTATAAATTAAAAAACCAGTAGCAATAATGGCTAATATAGCTACTGTAAAAAATAATGTTTTTTTGCTTATTGATTTTGTTTTTGTTTTTTGATCAGCGGATTTTTCTATCATAATTTGTCTCTATTCCTCTTCCTACCTCCCTATCCCCCTAGCCCAGCCGAAGATATTCTCGAATTGGTTGATGATCATCTGGATGATGGATTGGCGCTTGATCGGAGCAAGAATAGTGTAGTCGGAGGAGATAGTGGTGTTGCCGAATTTGTCGGTGGAAGCGACGCGGAAGCGGTAGACGGTGCCGGGCTTGAACTGGGTAAGGACCACGATGTGGTTGGTGGTAAGGTTGGCGTCAAGAGCGGATTCGTTGGCCAGAGTGTCGCCTTTGGTGCCGCCCATGTCCCAGAGGACTTTGGTGGAAGAAAGTTCGTTGGTCTTCCAGGAAATAATGGACTGGACTTTGTCATCAACGGTGGAGAGGACGGCGGACTGGCTTCTAACTTGGGAGATCTCGGGAGGAACCACATCCATACCGGTCTGGACATCAAAAGCGGGAACGGAAGCCAGATTATTGGCATCGTCGCGGCCTTGGATCTCGATCTTGTAGGTCTTGCCGGCTTCGAGAGAAGCAAGAAGAATGGCGTGGTCAATAGTTTTTTCTTCTTTGCCGAGATTTTTCACTTCGCTGGTTTCGGCATTGGTGTAGCGGACGTTGGAATTAATCGGAATGTTAGATGTCCAGGCCAGAGCGATGGAATTGTCTTTGACCTCGCTGAGGGTGTATTTGGTGATCTCAGGGAGAGAAGGAGTGGAAAAAGAATAATCGTCGGAGACCAGGATGGTGCCGAGGTCTTCGGTGGAACGGACTCGAAAATGGAAGACCGAGGAAGGAGCCAGATTGGTCAAAATGATGGAATGAAGCCTGACTTGCTCGTCTTTGTTTTCTTGATAGTTGCCATAATTTGAAGTTGGTCCGTATTCGAGAGAACTGGTGGAAATATTGGCTGTTTCCCAGCTAATCTTGGCAGAGGTGAGATTAAGATCGGAAACAAGAACATTGAAAATTGAAGAGGCTGAGGCGGTGGTAAAAGATTTGATATCGGAAGAAGCGGTATTGCCAAGAATATCTTGGGATTGAGCTTGAAAAGAATATTTGGTGGCGGGAACCAGACCGAGAAGCGCGACTTCGTGTTTGGTGCTGAAAATATCATTATCGCCTATTTTAGTCCATTCGGTTTGTTTCGACAATGAATTGGTTTTTTCTTCTGTGAATTTCACAATGGAATTAGCTCTTCGATCGGTTTGCCAATAAACCGTCGCTCCATAACTTCGAATGTCTTTGATATTTGGACCTTCCGCTCCGATGATAGGAGGATTAACGATTCGAGAGAGAAGTTCTTTAATATTTTCTTCAGTGGCCAGCTTGTCTTTAATTAAAGTTTTGGCAATGGATTCAAATTCTTTTTTAAGAGTATCCACCGTAGCCGCGCCTTTGTCTTTGGATTCGGAGATAGCCGGGGTTTTGAAAGATTGATCTTGGGATTCGGCAGTGTTGCCGCGAAGATCAGTAGACAGAACCCGGAAATAGTAAGTGGAAGCGGAGTCAAGACTGTTAAGAGTGACGGAATGAGATTTAACAGAGTCTTTGCTGTTGCCGCTGGAATAAGCGTACTTCCCTTTAATGTCATAGGAGTAAGTGTCATAGCCTACCATGGAGCTGGAAGCTTCATCCGTGGTCCAAGTGATAGTGGCGGCGTTGAAATCAATAGCGGAAACTTTGATGTCAGAAATTATAGGGGATGCAGTGTCAATAATCGGACAAGTAAGAGTTTCCTGAACCGGGCAAGAGCGGCAAGACGGGCAATCCACAGCAGCGCCGGCAGTAGTGGAAAATGTGTAGCCGGCGCCGGAATTGTTGTCAACGCCGCGGTTGCCGGCGGCATCGGTGGATTTGACCTGAAAATAATAGGGGGTAAGAGGGGTTAAGGAAATCAGCTGAACGGAATGGGAAACTAAAGAATCGCCGGGATTGCCTTGAACCGAAGTGTAGATATTGGCCACCGTGCCAAATTCCACGTAAGAATTGGAGTTTTCATTGGTAGTCCAAGTAATGATCGCTTTGTTGGCGGTCACAGTGGAAATTTGGACATTGGAAATAATCGGGGGGATATTGTCTGTGCCAGCCAGAGTAGTGAAAGTGAAACCCGCGCCGCTGTTATCGTCAGTGGCCAGCTGATTGCCATCACGAGATTTGACGCGGTAATAATAAATAGAGGAAGGGGCCAGGCTGGTCAGGGTAACAGTATGGGAAGTGAGATTGCTGGCGACGCCGGTTTCATAGCCGTAGGTTTTGTCCAAGCTGTAGCCGACAGTGGAATCGGCGTTAACGCTCGTGGTCCAAGTGATCGTGGCGGAAGTGGCGGCAATGCCGGAAGACGCGATTGAAGAGATGATAGGCAGAGTGCCGGCGCTAGCATCGGCTTGCGTGGTGAAAAAATAGGAAGGATCTTCTTTTGAACCCGCATTGCCGCTTGAATCGATGGATTTCACGCGGTAATAATACTTGGTATTGGGAGCCAGTCCCGCCATATTAACAGTATGAGATTTGGTGGAAACGGAAGAACTACCTTGGGTAAAGCCGTAAGAAGCGGTAAGACCGTAATCAATCAAGCTGGAGGAGTTTTTATCCGTGTCCCAGGAGATAATCGCGGTGGTGGTGCCGACAGCGCCAAGCGTGACATTGGTAATGACCGGAGCGATGATATCAAGCTGAGCCGGAGTAGCGGCGGAAACGATATTGGAAATAGCCGAGACATTAGGAATTTCATCCGAAGTTTTGATGGCAAAATAATAAGAGGTGGAAGGGGTAAGCCCTGTGACAGTCATGGACTGAGCCGTAGTGGAAATTGCGGGCAGAGGCTCGTTGGCAATTTGGGTGGCCGCGTTCCAATTAGTGTCAATGTCCGAAGCGGAAACCGTGGAATAGCGGATGTCGTAACTGGTTGCCGTGCCGGTAGCGCCGTTGTCGCCGGGAGCGATCCATGTAAGAGTGAGGGATGTTGAAGCGATGCTGGCAGCCGGAGCGGCCAAATCGGAGATAGCCGCGGGAGGGATGGAATCAATGGTGGTGGTGAAGAAATATGGGACGGACTCTCCGACATTGCCGAAAAGATCGCGGGCGCGGAGTTTGTAATAGTACTTGGTGTTGGTGCTAAGGGCTTCCATGGTTACGGTATTCAAAACACCGAAAGTGATCAAAGAGGGATAGCCGGTTTCTTTGGAATAGCTGGCCGGAGGAGTGGCAGAGGGCTGGTAGATAACGGAGAAGAAAGCGTTTTCGTTGGCTGAGAAAATAGCGGAGGCGGTAGTATCGCCTAAGGAAGAGTTGGCTGTTGACGGGCCTTGAGCAGCTTCGGTGAAAGTGATGATCGGCGCGGTCGGATCAGCTTTATCAAATTCAGTCGTGAATTGAAGATAAGGAAAGGCAGAAGGAGAAGTAAGGGTATTGGCGCTCGCGTCAGCGGAAATGATTTGAAAATTGTAGGTGGTGGAAGAAGCGAGCGAAGTGAGAATAACAAAATGATTGGTGACTAATTCCGGTTGAAGATCGGTATAGGTAACCGGAGCAGTGGCATTATCCACGGCCACGACATATCTAAGCCGGGTAGAAGAGGGCTCATCGGTTACCCAGCTCACAGTGGCAGAATCACGGCCGGCAGTAACGGCCGGAGTGCCGACCAAGCTTGGAGGGGTGGAATCAGCCGCAGCGGTAAAAGTGTAGAGGCCGGTCGGAGGAGTAACCGGGCTTTTGAGGAGATTGCCGGAAGAATCAGCGGAAAAAATCTGATAGTAATAAAGAGAGCCGGGGGTGAGGCTCGCGATAGCCACGGAGTGAACGGTAACCGAATCAGTCACGGCGCCGGCGGTGAGGTTGAGATTGTTTTGATTAGCGCCGTATTTGACCACGGAGTAAGAATTTTCATTGGTAGTCCAGCCGATAGTGGTGGTAGTTTGAGTCGTGCCGGTGTCGGCGGGAGCCACATCCAGAGTAGGAGCAGTGATATCAGCCGTGGTCGCGGTATTGAATTGATCAAAAGGAGAAACAGTCTGATAGGTCAGATTATTGGCAGAAGCGTCATTACTCAGTACCTGGTAATTGTAAATGGTGTCAGGAGTAAGTCCGCTAGGAATTATTACAATATGATTGGTAACCAGTTCGGATTGAACCGAGGTGGCAGTGCCGGCGGCCGGATCAGTAGTGTTATCTACGGCTTCAATGTATTTTACTTGAGAAGTGGAAGCTTCGCTGGTAGTCCAGGAAATCGTGGCTGAAACCTGACCGGCGATGACTGAAGGCGTGCCGACAATGGAAGGAACGGTGGAATCGGCCAGAGTGGTGAAAGTGTATAAGCCAGCGGGAGGATTAGCCGGGCTTTTGAGTAAATTACCGGCGGCATCAGCAGATAAAATTTGATAATAGTAAAGAGTGCCGGAAGCGAGATTAGAGAGCGCCACGGAATGAGCCAGCATTGACTCGGTGGCATTGCCGGCAATCAGGTTAAGATTGTTTTGATTAGTGCCGTATTTGACCAGGGAATAGGAAGCTTCGTCCGTAGTCCAGCCAATGGTTGTACCGGTTTGAGTAGTGAGAGTATCAGTGGGAGGAACGGTCAAAGAAGGAGGGGTGACATCGTCATTTGATTCTCCGATCACCGAGCCATCGGGAATGGCCGAGACTGTGGCAGAATAACCGGAAACGCCGTTAATATTTTCCGCTGTCACTTTGTAGAAATATTTAGTGGTGGGGATAAGAGTACCAAGAGCATTGTCCGCGCAATTGCCATCGCCTTCGTCAAAGCAATAATTGGTGGCGCCGGCAACAGTGGTGATAACCGCAAAAGAAGTACCGCCATAATTAACCTGGCTGTCGCATTTATTAGGATCGGAGATGATCTCGGCCGCGGTTTGCTCGCAGCGCCAGACATTGTATGCCGTAGCGACGGAAACCACATCCCACCAGAAAATATCCCGATATTTGCTAGCCGGCACTGCGGAGATATCCGTGATCTTCATATTAACCGGAATAGCCGGATTGGAAGAATATCCGGAAATCATATTGCAATTATCATCTTTGAACTGCCAATAGACCATATAGACTCCGTTGGCATCCGGAGGAGCAAATGACCATAATTTTGTCGCAGTATAGGCTTCCCATGGAGTAGTAATATCCGTGCAAGCGGCAGGCAAATCATTGGCGTTGGAAAATCTCATAAAGGCGGCGGTCTGGCCGGCAGCAGCGCTAATATTCATAGTAAGACCGGAGGGAGCATTAACATCCATTTTCACGGCATAAGAAGCATAGGCTGGAACTTTGGTGTCAATGGTAATATTGCCTGAATCCCCTGTGCCGGTCGGATTGCCGATTTCGCGGTCATTGGCCGTGACGCGGATTTTGGCAGCGGTGGAATAGAAATTAGGCAGATTGGCGGCTGCGGTCCAGATGGCGGATTTGGCAGCGGGAGTAGCAGTGATGCCGGTTAGCGCGCCGGCGCCGGAAACCGTTGCGGCTTTAATCCAGACCACTGTGCCGGAAGCGTGACCGGCGTATTTGGTGTTATTGATAGCGCGAGTGGCGCCGGTTAAAGAGCCGGAACCTTTACCGGTGTAGGAAATCAATTCATTTTCCACTTGAACAGTGCCGGAGGCGGGCAAAAAAGTGATATCTCCGGACACAAGAATCGTGCCGCCGGCGGTATCGTTAGATAAAACTTGATTCAGAGTAATGCCAATATCGGCTAAAACAGAAATATCGATATCGGATTGCTCGATGTCGGAAAGATTGTAATTTACGGTGATGGTTCCATCAGCGCCTTGGGAAGCGGAAGTAATAGCAGCTGTTGGCGCGGTGTTTTGTTTGTATTCAAAAGTGACGCTGGTGATAGTCGGCGCGGCAGTTCCCGCGGAAGTAAAATATGTTTTGTATTTGATGTATTGATCAGAGTAGCCATCGGATAAAATTGAGTTTGGGGGAATATTGCAAGTGACGGTCGCGGCGCCGGAACAGTTGACGGCATTGGCGGAAGAATAGAAATCAATGTTGATATCGGTGGTACCGGCCGGACCATAGAAACTTGTCCAGCTTGAACCATCGGCAGAAGTGGCGATCTGGAATTTAATCGTATTACCGCTTCCCAAAGTTTGATTCCAACTTAGAGAGTAAGGCACGTTGTAGGTTTGCTCGGTATTGTAGGAGGAAGAGGTGAAGTTACCGGTAAGGGTATTGAAATAGTTGAAGGAGACATCGTAAAGCTTGGAGGTGGCTGTGCCGTCGCCGATAAACCAAATCTTGTATTGCAACCATTGATCATTGGCTCCAGCGGAATGAACTGAGTTAAGAGATTCTCCTGTTTTGGTAGTGTTGTAAAAAGTGGTGGCATAGCTATCGTCCGCCACAGTATCGGCGCAAGTAGTTGGTCCGCACCATTTGGAGCCGCTCGTCCAATCCGGAGAGCCGGAAGAATCGGGCGCGGTGCGGACTTGGAATTTCACGTCAAAAGCGGCGCCGGGAACTAATTCATTCCAAGAAATTTGATTAAACTTATTATCACCGATGCCGACATCGGCTTTATACGGAGAAGAAAGCAGAAACGCTTCGCCCGGATAGCCGGATTGGGAATAGTTAATGGTTATATCTGTAAGAGTGATTATATCCCCGCTTGAGCCTGAATCAAACCATGCTTTGTATTGGATATATCGATCATTTTCATCGTTAGAGTGAACAGAATTTAAATCAGTTTCGCTTGTCGTATAATAGCTCGCGGCATAATCCGCGTCGCCGGCAGTGGCGGCGCAATCTGTGGGCCCGCACCATTTGGAGCCGTTCGTCCAATCCGGAGAGCCGGAAGAATCAGGCGCGGTGCGGATCTGGAATTGCAAGGTTGCGCCGCTCGGAATTGAAGCATTCCATGAGACAGTGGTATATGAAACTATCGGGAATGTGGTGTCTTTATATGGAGAAGTATAATCAGCCACTGTCGCGGCGCTGGCAGAGGGAATGCTAAAAGCGAGATCAAAGATATTTTTGGCTTGAGAGAAAAAATTGGATAGATAGAATTTGATGGTAGAAAAAATGCCGGGATTCCCTTTTTCTGTCATTGCGAGACTGTCAGCGGACAAGCGAAGCAATCTCATATTCAAATCCTGGTTTTCTGACACTTTATGCTTAATACCTAATACTTGATACTGTTTTAAATCATTACTCGCCAATCTCGAATTGGAATTATTAAAATACGCCAGGCCATATCCTCCACCCATATATGTTGCGCTTGTGTTTCCGTCATAGATGGAACCATTGCCGCCATTAGCAAAACCTGTTCCACCGGTAGCGGTAGTATTGGTACTGGTTAAAATACTGCTTGTATTGGTTGTATAAGAAACCGCAATCCTTCCGCCTGAGCCGCCGCCGCCATTTGCAGTAGTTACAAGGCCGCCGCTATTTCCTCCGTCAGCAGAAATAGAGCCGGTTGTGCCTGCTATACTGAGAGCATCAATCCAGATACTTCCGCCTGCG
>JAUYBG010000004.1 GCA_030693205.1 bacterium | reverse complement strand
GCAGTGATCATATATTGGTATTTTAAGGCGTAATTATACAAGGTGATAAAACCTTTAATACCAGTATATTTAGAATGGATTGAATTGTAAAACTCCATTTAGGGTTTCATGGAGTGCAAGATGTATGTGAACTTATGCAGAGACCCTCCAGTTCATCGGTTAATATAATAAAAAAAATGGTTTAATGCGGAGTTCCTTTTTTAGAACTCGGTATTTTCGCCATTTTAAAATTTTTTTGGCAAAATTGCCAAATTACGCTGATTTTGTATGCAGCCATTAGAATAACTGCATATACTGCTATTACAGTCAACTGAAATGTTTCTGCCTTACTGGCAGTCACTGCTGTGTTGAATGTTAGCCCAGTAAAGACAATTATTCCAAGCTGTACAGCCAACTGTTTACTTTTTATACTCATATCAAATCACCTAACCTATTTATAGCACATCTGGAAAAAAAGTCAAGGGTTTGACCAAAAAAAGAAGTAATACGCTTGGTATTACTTTATCCATAAAATTTTACTTCTATTGCTCCTTCAGAAACTGCAGTTCTGATCTTGTATTTTACGCCTGGACATATTGTCTGCACTTGCCAGCCAATTATGGCATTATCCCATTCGTAAATCCCCGCATAATACTCTAAGGCACTCTCTCTTTTATTTCCGTTAGCATCTTTGAAAGATGCGTAAAGATTGCTAACATCCGCTGTTTCGGCTGCGTTATTCCGCAAAACTGCAAAAAATTACTCAGTCCAAATTACTTCAAAACAGACATATAATTTTTAAGCATAAAAATCGCTTCTTTTTTCAAATTCCGCTTAACCCACATTTTCTCTTTTTCGTTTATCAACTCGCCCAATCCTTGCAATGCTTGATTCTCTTTTATTTTTTCAATTACAGCAATGCAATCGGCCAAATAATCTTTAATTTTTTTGCCCGTTCGCTCTTGTATTACTTCGGAATTAATATCCCAGTTATTTTTAGCAAAAAAATATATATCGTACACATCTCGCATTGCTAATTCGCGCCGCAAGGCAAGCGCGGCCAGCTTATTGGAAAAAAGGCAATCTTTCTTCGCCGCCAGCATTGAAATGCCAAGATATTTTTTTAATTCGTAACAACTTCTGACATCGGCGGCCGAATCTCTGATATTTATTTCAATTTTAATATTATGATCATCATCGCCATATGACAAAAGAGCAAAAATAGTAAATCGCTTGATATAACTGTCTTTTATCCGGCCATATTTTTCCAGAATTATTTTTATTTTATCAAAAATTATCTCTTTGTTTCCGTTGTCCGCTGAAAGAAAATCAAAGTCTAAATCCACTGAAAATCTTGGGAGGCCATAGAGAAAAAACGCCGCGGTGCCGCCCTTGAATCCAAGCAATGAAGAAATAGAGATATCCGTGTAAATATCTTTTAAAATCTGGCCCATTATTAATTGGTGTTTTTCTTTATTCAGCATAATTTTTAAAATATTTATTTAACCGTTTTACCAGCTCTTTATTATCATATATCCTTGCCAAATCAAAGCATTTCTCCCAGTTTATACCGCTAAAATTATCAAAATGATATTCAGGAAATAAATAAATCATATCCAAAAACGCTCTTTCCAATGTGGCTATGCTAAAATTATCTCGATTAATTATGCCGGCCGAATTGTATAATACCTTATCTTTTAATTTTCTAAAAGTAAAAGCGCGCTTGTCTATAATTATCGTTTTTGTCCATTTACTGGCAATAAAAATAGTATCGTAATGCTGAAAAACAACGCCTGCTTCCCGCAATACAGTCTCAAAACTGATATACGACGGAGCGTAAATACTTGTCGCCAATTCTTTGGAATTATAATTTTTCTCTTTAGCAAAAACTCCCCTGGTTAGCCTTAGAAGCGATCCCCGCTTTGCATAGTAAGCAATTTTAGATTTTAAATTATTTTCATTGGTTTCCTGCCAAATTAAAGCTATCTCTTTATTAGTTAAGATTGTTTTTGAAGACTGATACAATTTGGCAATTAAGCTATCCATGTTTCGATAAATTAAAAAAAATAATATGTTTACTGGAAGTAAGACTTTTTCTTACTTCCATTGTATATTATTAATTAAACCGTGTCAAATAAATCAAATCACAATTCACGAACATAGTTTGCCCAAAATATCCAAATTATTCAACATTTCTAAAATATGCCTTTTAAAACTTTTAACTGAAAATGATCGTATTCAAGGTGGTCACAACCGAATAAGAGATCAAAATTATTACCAGGCCATAAATCGCATAAGTAATGATCCTCTTTCCTTCCTGCATCCGTTTTTCATCCCCAAAAGCAGTCAAATAATAGATGCCGCCGATGATCAAAAAGAAAATCGTTATGCCGGCGGTTACGCTTAAAAACCAATTTACTACGCCTGTCGTCAATTCATTGACCGTATTGTATTGAGTCGTGGAATTAAATGTTATTACCGCTTTTGCCGGAAAAACAAAAATCGCCGAAAGAACGATAACTCCAAAAACTTTCATCAAAAATTTCTTAGA
Organism: bacterium; assembly: GCA_030693205.1. Taxonomy (NCBI): domain Bacteria; species bacterium. The sequence continues at coordinate 1,495 of JAUYBG010000004.1, read as the reverse complement.
AATAATTTTCAAATTGCTCATATGTTTACGGTTTAAATTAAATAATATGATTATTATTTAATTTTCTCTTTCATTATCTGATCAAGCTGTGAAGCGGCCAATTCACTGGCGTTTTCCGCCGTCGAACGATTCAAAACAACTGAATTGATCGCGTCGTTAAAAATTGTTTCTATGGCAAAATTATCTTTTTGATACCAACTTTTAGCCGTAAGCGATTGTCGGGCAAAAACCGCTAAATTCAAATCTTCGCCGTTTTCCTGCCAGCTGACCAAATCGCGCTGAGCGGCAGGTTTGGCGGTTTTAGCGAGATAAGTTTTTGCAATTTCAGGATTAGTGATATACATCAAGAAGTCCCAAGCTTCCGCCTTGTGAGTGCTGCCGGCGGAAACCGCCATTGCCCAATAATTAGCATAATTGACCGGAACAGTGACTCCGGTGATCTGAGGCATTGAAGATACCGCGAACTTGAGCTTGGGAGCTTTGGAGCGGACAGTAGGAACAGTATAAGCATAATTTATCATCATAGCCGCATTCATCTGATAAAAAGCATCGATTGAATAATCCATTAGCGGATCCCAAGTATAAACGGTCTTGGCAGGATTGGCAAAATCGGTATAAAACTGGATCGCCGTGCCCCCAATACTCCTTTTCTCGTCTTCTCTAGTGCTGCTGCCTTCGACAAGATCAGTAAAAGTTGCTTTTTTTTGAACATCATCAACAATTGAAGAGCCGCTTTGCAGCATCAAAAGGCTAAGAATATCCGATGAACGATTTATATTTTTATCCGTGCCTATCGCCGCGCCGGCGCGCTTAATATTCCCGTTCGCGTCGCGCATGGTAAGTTTTTTTACCGCCGTATTGAATTCATCCCAAGTTCGCGGCGGATCGAAAATACCGGCAGCATTAAGAATATCTACATTGTAATAAAGAGCCAAAGTATCCATAGAAAGCGGTACGGCGTATATATTATTTCCTTCCAAAAAATCATAGCTAACCACATCCACAAATTTTCTTTGATAGGTCTGGGCTGTCTTAGCGCCTTCGTCCAGAGGAGAAATTTTATTTTTATAGCGGGGCATCCAAGAATTATTCAAAGCAATGATATCTGGTCCGTTACCCTGGCTTAAAGCATTATTGAATTCATTTTCATAATTTTCATTGCCGCTAAGGACTTTTTTATAATAAACGATCTTGACCGGTGTTTTCGTTTCATCGGCGGCAATCAAAGCTTCGTAGGAAGCGATCATATCTTTCCAACTGGCCGCGTCATCCCAAAGATTCCAGACGACAATATCAATAGGCTTGCCGCGATTCTGCCTGGTGCATTGGAATCCCGACAAAACCAAAACGCTGATTAAAATAAAGATTATAAAAAAATTTAATTTGCTTTTCAACCCATTAGAAATTATTGAAGCCATATTATTTTTTTAAAAACCGCTTTAGTTTATAATAATTACCTATTTTTAACGGGTTAAATAAAAATCCAAAAAAATTA
>JAUYBG010000003.1 GCA_030693205.1 bacterium | reverse complement strand
TGGTTTGCCAGCAAATATCGAAAAATCGCTTTATCCCTGTTGTTTCTTCTGTCAATCAATTTTTCACCTCCATTTATTTTTCTTGGTATAAATATATCACAAAAATAATAAATTGACAAAAAAACAATAAACCATCGCCATCCAACCAATTTAATGCTAGAATATCTATATGAAACCCGTTAGAAATATGTAATTTTTTTAATGTGGTTTAGCAATAAATAATAACATAAATATGGGAATTTCTAACGGGTTGAAAATAACTTCCGCGAAATTTATAAAAGGCATAGTCCGGGATGACGAAGCTTTAAAAGACGGCATTCCCCAAGTCGCTTTTATCGGCCGATCGAATGTCGGCAAATCCAGTACTATCAATGCTTTGACCCGCCAAAAAGACCTGGCCAGAACCAGCCGCACACCGGGTCGCACCCAAGAAATAAATCTTTTTTTGATCAATGACTCTTTTTATTTGGTTGACTTGCCGGGCTATGGCTATTCCAGCGGTTCCAAAGAAAGCAAGGAAGCTCTTTTTGAATTGGTCAATTGGTATTTATTCACCTCCGGCTATGAACAAAAAATGATCGTCTTGATCATAGACGCGAACATCGGCGCGACGGAAAAAGATCTGGAAATTCTCCAAGTTTTAGATGAACATAAAAAAAATATTATTATTGCGGCCAACAAAATCGACAAGATCAATAAATCCGATTATCAAAAACAGCTTCAAAAAATCCAAGAAGCGGTCGGGGATCATAAAGTTATCCCTTATTCTTCGAAAAAAGGAATCGGTATAAATGATCTAACAAAAGAAATAATGAAATAGTTAGTTTTCATAAAATAATCTTTTTTTATCATTTTAAAATTTATTTGTCATTGGAAATTTGTCATTTGTCATTAAAATAATCTTACCGTTTAGTAAGATTATTTTAAGTTTATCCTCTCGCCACTACCACTCCCCAAACTTCCTTGGCGCCAAAAGATTTGAGCGCTTTGGCGCACTCGCCCAGCGTCGCCGAAGTTGTCGCCACATCATCGACAAGAATTATCGTCTTGTCTTTTATTTTTGTCTGGTTAAGGCAAGTAAACGCATCGCGGATATTTTCTATTCTATCCCGCCTGTCTTTCACTTCCACTTGCGGAATATTATTTTTCCGGCGAACTAAAATTGTTTTTTCCAGCGGCAGCTTAAAATAGGCGGCGATCCCATCCGCCAAAAGTTCAGCCTGATTGAATCCTCGCCAGCGAAAACGCTTCGGATGAAGTGGAACCGGAATAATAAGTTTATTATCCATATCCGGACCAAAAATAAAAGTTTCTTCGGTTTTTACAATTTGCCGATTTCTTATCTGGCGGGTTATTATTGCCGCGAGCGGCCCGGCCAGATCTTTTACAAATCGATATTTAAAAATATGGATCGCTTTTTTTGCCAGGCTTTCTTTCCGCTCTTTTCCAAAATAAGCCGTCGCGGCGATCACACCGTCAAGCTCGGTTTTGGCCCGGCAATTAAAACAGCGCGCCCCGGTGCGTGATTCAACGCCGCAAACAGGGCACGCTTGTTTTTTTAATAATTCAATTTTCTTCAGGCAATCGGCGCAAATCCACTCGCCTTCCTCGCCGCAACCGAGGCAGTAGATAGGAAAAAGAATATCGAGGACAAAAGTGGTAATTTTCCCTAAATAAATTTTTATCTCCATATCGCGATTAGAATAAGTTTATTTTATCGAACTAATTTTATTTCAATCTCCTTATTTTTTCCCACATCAACAAGAACCTTATCTCCTGCTTTGATTTCTCCATTAATTATCTTTTCCGCGATTGGATCTTCAACCAGATCTTGCATATTTTTCCTGATCATTCTTGCGCCATAAGACGGATTCAAAGACATCTTGGCGATTTTCTTGATTGCGGCCTTTGTAATGCTGATCTTGTTATTTTTGAGCCGCGCGGCAAATTCCTTGTATCGCAAAGCTGTGATCTTCTCGAGATGCCCCAGATCCAAAGCGTCGAAAACGATCACTTCATCAATGCGATTCAAAAGCTCCGGCTTGAATTTTTCTTTAAGCGCGGCGAGAGCTTTATTTTTTATCGCTTCAAACTGCTGGTGCAGTTTCTTATCTCCTTCCGCGCCCGAAAAACCCAAAGCCGAAGCGCTGGAAGTGAACTCTTCCGAACCCAGATTGGAAGTCAAAATTATGATCGTATTTTTAAAATTGATCTTTTTCCCTTGAGCGTCGGAAAGCACTCCGTCTTCCAGGATCTGCAGCAAAATGTTCACCACTTCCGGATGCGCTTTTTCGATCTCGTCAAAAAGGATCACGGAATAAGGCTTCAAGCGGACTTGTTCGGTAAGCTTCCCGCCTTCCTCGAAACCCACATATCCCGGAGGCGCGCCCAGCAAGCGGGAGACATTGTGCCGCTCCATAAACTCGCTCATATCGATCTTGATCAAATTCTTTTGCGAACCGAACAATTCTTCCGCCAAAACTTTTACCAATTCGGTTTTCCCCACTCCGGTCGGCCCGATAAAGATAAAAGAACCTATCGGCCGCGCGGGATTCGAAATATTCGCCCGATGCCTTCTCACGACTTTCGCCAAAGTATTGATGGCTTTATCCTGCCCGATCACTTTGCTGGTTAAAACTTTTTCCAAATTCTTGATCTTCCTGGTCTCGTATTCATTCATATCTTCTTTCGGAACGCCAATAATATCGGTAGCGATCTTGGAGATCACTTTCGCGTCCAAAATTTTCGGTTTCTTCTGGCCTTCCGCCTTGCGGGCTTCCGCCTTGATCTTTTTGATCTTTTGGTCCAAAGCGTCTTCTTCTTTTTTCAAAAGCAAAGCTTCTTCATATTTCTCGCCTTCGACCGCTTTGTCTTTGGCAATGATCACCCGGTTTTTTTCCTGGAGCAGTTCTTTCATTTTTACCCATTGGCTTTCATGAGAATCAAAATTAACCAGATATGACGCGGCTTCGTCAAGAAGATCGATCGCTTTGTCCGGCAAGAATCTTTCCGGCACAAATCTTACCGATAAATTCACCGCCGCTTCGATCGCGTCGGGAGCAATAAATACATGATGATAATTTTCATAAGATTTTTTCAGTCCCGCCAGCATTTTTATCGTCTCCTGAGCGCTTGGCTCTTCAACCGTGATCGGCTGGAATCTCCGCTCGAGCGCCGCGTCTTTGCTGAAATATTTTCGATACTCGTTCAAGGTGGTGGCTCCGATGCATTGCAGCCGCCTTCCTGTAAGCGCCGGCTTCAGGATATTGGCGGCGTCCAAACTTCCCGCCGCGCTTCCCGCCCCGACAATGGTATGCACTTCATCAATGAATAAAATTGTTTTATCGTCTTTCGCGATCTCGCGCAAAATATCCTTGAGGCGGGATTCGAATTCGCCTCTGAACATTGATCCGGCGATGAGAGAGCCCATATCCAGCATCAGCACTCGCTTGGACAATAAGCTGAACGGAACTCTGCCTTCGTTGATCCGTATGGCCAAAGCTTCCACTATGGCGGTCTTGCCCACTCCCGGTTCGCCGATAAGAATAGGATTGTTTTTGTTTTTTCGGTTTAAAATATTTATCACTCTTTTCAATTCTTTTTCCCGGCCGATGATCGGACCAATCTTTTTCTTAGCCGCTTCGCGGGTCAGATCGGTGCAAAAAAACTCCAAAGAAGAAACTTGGCTCTCTTCCATAATTTTTTGATCGGGTATCGCGCCCGGCGCGATCATTCCGCCGGAGGGAAAATCATTTTTCTGGTTCATTATGATATTGATGATTTTCGCCGCATCGGGAAATTTATTCGCATTGTCCAGAATAGATTTTGTGCCGCGCCTTATGTCATCCGCGTTGATCTTTTTGGCCAGAAAAAATTCATCAAGCAAGCGGCTTTTCATATTTAAAATGGCGAATAAAAAATGTTCAGTGCCGATATAGCCGCTTTTTTGCTCCTTCGCCACCAGCGCGGATTTTACTATTACTTCTTCAAGCGGAATATAATCCCGATCTTCCGGTTTTCCATTTTGCTGAAAAGCCGCGATAATCGCCTCTTCCACCAATTCTTTGGTGATCTTAAAATTTTTAAGGATGTGGGCGCCCAAACTGCCTTCCTCGCGCATGATCAAAACAAGCCATTCGAGCAAAGTGATCTTCTCGACTTTTTTCTCGCGCTCATCAACAAGATTGATGATGTTCTTGGCGTGCTCCGTGAATTTTGACGTAATATCTTTTGGCAAGATCATAGATTTATTTTTTGATTGATTGACGCTCTTTTGCCCAAATTAACCGCTTGTATATCTGGTAAAATTATAGCTTATACTATATAATATAATAAACTGATACATGAGTCAATGTAAGACAGGCTTATTAGGTTTTTGTTTTTATGAAATTACGTTCGATAATTAAAATAATATTTTTGATCTTATTTCTAATATTCTCCGCCGGAGCGTCTTTTTTGCTTTTATTTAACCTCACTTTTTCCGGAAAGATCTATCCCCGCATCTCTATTGCGAGGAACGACATCGGCGGCATAAATCCAAAAATCGCCCAAGCATCAATTGAAAATCGGATAAACGCCTGGCAAAACGCCAAGATACAAATTAATTATTCCGATCCAAATGATTCTTCTCTTTCTAAAAGCTGGGGGATCGAACCATCCGCGCTCGGTATTATTCCCAGCACTCAAAAAAACATTCTCAGCGCCTACAACATCGGCCGTACGGGAAACATCTTGAATATTATCCGGCAAATAACAACCGTGGCCGCCAAGGGAAACGATATCCCCGTTTCCTACGACTTGGATGAAAATAAATTTAATAATTATATTGAGAATAATTTTTCCTTCCTGGAAAAACCCGGCAAAGACGCCTCTTTGATATTCATCAATGACAATCTGAAAGAAATACCGGCGCAAACCGGCTTTGCCATCGACAGAAATGATTTAAAACAAAAAATTACCGCTAATATTCAAAATCTGGCAAGCGATCCCATCTCGATTAAATTATTAACTTCTTCTCCAAAGATCACCGATGATAAAATCAAAAAAGCAAAAGCGCAAGCGGTCAATTTAACAACCGGAAAAATTTCTTTGCAATTCGAAAAAAAATCATGGGTTTTAGAAAAAAAACTGGTGGAGTCTTCCTTAAAATTTATTCCCAATGCTGATCCGGCAAATAAAAACGAAATAATTCTCGGCATGGAGATCATTCCTGATTTTATCTACGACTATTTGGAGAAGATCCAGATAGAAATAAATCGCAAGCCATCGAATGCCGTTTTTGGAATAAAAGACGGCCAAATGATCGTTGAATCCGGCGGAGAGATCGGAGCCGTGCTTTCACTGGACAAAAGCACCGCAAAAATTACCGACGAAATGCAAAAAGGAGCCGCAAATAATATCGATGATGTTAAAATAGAATTGATAATCGAAGAAAAAGAGCCGCAGATCGGAAAAAAAGTTATTGAAGAAATGAAAATTGACAGCCTTTTAGGCCAAGGAAAATCTAATTTCGCCGGCTCCCCCGCAAACCGCCGCCGTAATATAGCCACCGGAGCGGCAAAATTCAATAATATTTTTATCGCGCCCGACGAAGAATTTTCCTTTGTAAAAACTCTCGGAGAAATTACCGCCAAGGCCGGATACCTGCCTGAACTGGTGATCAAAGAAGATAAAGTCATCGCGGAACTTGGCGGCGGATTATGCCAAGTGTCCACTACCGCTTTTAGAGCGGCTATATATTCCGGTTTGCCAATTCTTGAGCGCCGACCCCATGCTTATGCCGTTCCATATTATAACCCGCAAGGAATGGACTCGACTATTTATCCTCCACGTCCGGATCTAAGATTTAAAAATGACACGGGAGGCGTCATTCTTATACAAACATCGGTTATTGGCAATGATCTGATTTTTAATTTTTTTGGCGTAAAACAAAACCGTATTATAAAAATTATCGGACCTAATATTTATGATAAAATGCCCGACGGCTCAATGAAAGCGGTTTTCTGGCGCGAGTTCTATGAAAAAGACGTCCTGCAGAAAAAAGAACCATTCTATAGCTCTTACGCCTCACCGGCAAAATACCCCCATAAAAATCCGCTGGAATAAAATAACAGTGTTGACATTTTGCGGTTTTTCCGCTATATTAGCTGGATGTTTATGAGCGAGACGCGCCCTTAGCTCAATGGATAGAGTGCTGGTCTTCGGAACCAGTTATGGGGGTTCGATTCCCTCAGGGCGCACGTACAACAACTAATAACTGATAACCTATAACTAATAACAATAGATTCATTAAGGTTATAAGTTTTTAGTTATTTGTTTTAAGTTATTTTAGGGTTCGTAGCTCAGTTGGTAGAGCAGGGGCCTCTTAAGCCCAAGGTCGTGGGTTCGATCCCCACCGAACCCACATGGTGGCTATAGTGTAGTGGTAACACAGCAGGCTGTGGCCCTGTTATCTCGGGTTCGAACCCCGATAGTCACCCCATAAAAAAATAACCGCTTAAACAAGCGGGTATTTTTTTATTATAATTTTTATTCAATGAAAATCTTTTTTGCTTCTTCCCACATTCCCGGCTCCCCTTTCACTTTTTTCAGCCAATACCAATATTCCACGCCCCAAAAATAACTTTCCGAAAACCCGGCGCTTCTGGCGTATTCCGCAATATTCTTAAGCTTTTCGGAATTCATTGACTTCGATTGCTCTTCCAAAGTCATCTCATTGGGCATTTGCGGACCCCAGGCTTCCCCCTGCAATTCAACAACAATAACCTTCTTAACCCCGGTTATCCGTTTTATCAATTCCGCTTTCACGGTATAAAAAGACGCAGGAATGGGATAAGTAAAATAACCATAATCCTTATTATAGACTATTCGATACATAGTGGTGCCCAGAATATCAGCTCTTTTGGCCGCCCTATACCAACTACTCAATTCTCCGCTGTCGGTAATTATGATCGGACGGCTATTGTCAAGAGAGCGGACATAAGCTATCTCCTTGTCAAAAAAATCAATATCATATTCCGGACATTCGCCAAAATGGAAAAAAAATTCATTCTCAATCTGCCAAGCTATAATATTCCTCTGCCCTTTATAACGCTCGACCACTCTGGCTATCGTTTTCATGACTTTTTCCTGCCGGTCGCTGACGCTCAAGCTCCTTGCCCAATCGGGAATGTGGCACTCCGGCCAGCGCGGCTGTTTTTGCCCCAGCACCATAATAATCTCCGCATTATTTTTTTCCGCTTCCAATATCTGCCAATCCAGATCGTCAAATTTAAAAACCTCTTGAGACGGCTCGATCTCGTTCCAATATGACGATAACCGGATTTTTTTTATCTGGAGATCCTTAAAGGCCGCCAAATACGCCTCTTTCCAATCAAGTCCCATAAACTCCGCGAATGGCTTGCTGAAAGTAACGCCAAAAGTCATTTTTTCCCGCGGGACGGAATAGTCAATGCCGATATAAACCATCACGCCGGCAAAAATAATATAGATTATTTTTTTAATTAATTTGCGTTTTCTCATAATCGATATTTAATTTATTAATTTAAAGATCGCTGAAATAATTTATGCCCAAGAAATGACCAGCAAGCCAAGCCCTATCAATATTATCGCGGCTATTTTTCTTTTAATTATTCTTTCGCCGATTTGTTCTTTTAAAAATAAAGGAAATTTTTTCGATAAAATTACGGCAAAAATGAGCAAAAAAACATATTGCACCGCTTGCAACGAGTTGATCATTGTCACGCTGGATCCTTCCAGGGAAATCGCGTAAGGGATCAAAAAGCCGGCCAAAGCTCCCAGTAGTTTGTTCGAAATGAATAAATAGACTGTTTCTTTTCTGGCCGCCTTGTCGGTTTTTACGGAACCAACTATACTTTTCCGGTTCTTGCTGAATAAAAGCAAGATCAAAGCGCCGGCAAAACTTCCGAACTGAATAGTGATAAAACCGCTTAAAAAATCAACGTGCAAAAATATATATTTCATCAGGGTATAATAAACGGCAAAAAGAAAAGCGGCCAGCACCGCCCAGCCTATGCCTTTTATTACCCTTGAACGTTCACGGTTAAATTTGAAAGACAGCAAAAAACCGCCCAGAATAAAAATAATAAACGCAATACTTTGATTAAGCCCTAATCTTTCGCCAATGAATAAATACGCTATGAAAAAAGTAAAAACGGGAGTAAGCCCGCCCACAACAGGAATAACTCTCGTACTTTCCGCCGCCTGCATTGCTTTGTAAAAAACCGCTAGAATAAAAGTAAATAAAATGCCGGTGAACAAACACGCGGCGATATATTTATTTTCCGGCACGATAAAACCAAACGGTATCAAGATCAAATAAACAAACTGAAAAATGCTGGAATAAAAAGCATAAACTATCGGGCGGAGAACGGTTTTCGAAACAAGATGCTTATCAATAATAAAAACTATGGCATTCAACAAATGAGCGAAAATTGTGATCGCAATCCAAAAAAACATTTTAAACCATTAAAAAATTATTTTTGCATATTTTAGCATACTCATAAGCGCTCGGCCGAATCTTGGCTTCCAGCGTATTAAAATCAATCTCGATCAAGCCAAATCTTTTACTGAAACCGTATGTCCATTCAAAATTATCAAGCAAAGACCAATAAAAATAACCCCCGACATCCACTCCTTCGCTTATCGCTTTATACGTCCAATTCAAATGATCAACAATGTATTTGGCGCGTTTTTTATCTTGCGCGTCCGCAATGCCGTTCTCGGTAATATAAACGGGCTTATTGTATCTTTTTTTCAAATCCTTCAGCACGTGATATATTCCTTCCGGATATATTTCCCAACCCATATCAGAGCCGTCTTCTGTTCTGTTGTCAATTGCCAAGAAAGGAAACTTAAGCGGGTCAAACCTTATCGTATCCAGAAAATAATAATTTAAGCCGATAAAATCAGATTCTTTTTTAATTTCATCCAAAAACATATGATTGCGAATATGATCCCAGACGAACACTCCGATTTTTTCCATTATGGAATTTTTATTGGCGGGTTTGACGTAGGCGGAATTATAAGCAATGCCGACTCTCGCCTTTTGATCAAGATCGTGAATAATTCCATATGTTTTGCGATGAGCGGCTTTAAAATTTAAATAAACTTTTGCCGCCGCAAAAATATTTTTTTTAAACGGAGGATGATTGCCCCGCAAATAGCCTTCTGAGACATTGACCATCGGTTCATTCAAGGTTATCCAAAGATCCACATTCCCGCCTAACTCCGAAACTGCAAACTTTACAAACCGCGTAAAATCTTCGGAAGATTTCGGATTTTCCCATCCGCCTTTGGCGCTAAACCATACGGGATTGGTCCAATGCCAAATCGTCACCATTGATTTCATGCCGCGCGCCTTAAGCGCCAAAAGAATTTTCCTATAATGCCCAATTGCCTCCTTATCGAATTTGCCTTCCTCCGGTTCGATCCTGGACCACTCAAGAGACATTCGATGGATATTCTGATTTAATTCCTTAGCCATATCAAAATATCTTTCATATTGATTGTAATAATCGCAAGCGCGGCCAGCCGGATAATCTCGCGACCAATCACAGTTCTCGATCCCGCCTTCCACTTGATACGAAGAAACCGCTGAACCCCACAAGAAACCGGAAGGGAACTTTAAAATATTCATAAATTATTATTTAGATCATCAAGTTTCGATATTTATATTATACCTGAATTTCCGTTTAAATACAAAAAATCCCATTTCAAAAATGAAACCGGATATTGTTGTTTTAATCGCTTATTTTGTGCTCTCGATAGGAATCGGACCTATATCTCGACCTTAGAAGGGTCTTGCTCTATCCATTGAGCTACGAGAGCGTAAACTTTTTTTATCCTTCCGACTTTGCCCTCCATAGCCTTTTGGCGACGGAGGGAGCTCAAATAGCAATTTGAGCGAAGGAGGAAGCTACGAGAGCGTAATTAAATTATATTAAAATAAACTCACAAGAGTTTAATACCAAGAAATATTAGCATTTTTTAAAATAAAGTCAACCCCGTTAAATTGCTTCGCACCGCCTTAGGCGAGCCGATCTTGCTTTAAATTATTTTTACAAAAAATTTATTCAACGATCTCATTCGCGGGATTATTCAAATCATTTATTTTGTAAGACTGAAAAGGATTATTTCTTGCTTCTTTCTGCAGGTTCTTGGCCAAATTATTTTCTTTATCCGAAAAATATTTTTCAATCGAATTAACAACTTCGCTCTTGGCCATAACCGGCAAGAATCTTTCTTTTACTTCATCAATGCTTGGAACATATTCCACGGCAGAAAAAACATTGACCACCAGCATTTCTAAATAAAATAAATAAGAAATAATGACTAAAAGCCTGAAAACCCTAAGGTATTTTATCAAGAAACTAAACTTTGCGCTAATATTTTCAAAATAGCTTTTATTGCTCATAATATATTTATTTTTCTAAAAACTTTTATGATTAAAACGCTTTGCAAATTGACGGAATTGTCTGTCGGAATATTTTTATCCAAACTTCTTGTCGTTCCCGCGCCGCTATCGGCGTTAATACTTGCCGATTCAATATAAATATAATACGGCATTGCTTCCAAATATGAAATAAATTTAAGCAGGCTTTCAAAATTACTCCGCAGCGTTAATTTCAAGAGCCGGCTATCTTCCGTATTGCTTGCTTCAGGAGAGGGGCTTGCCGAGATGCTTGTTTTTGTTTTATCTTTTGCCGCAACGGGCTTATTCTGATATAGATCTATGGTCAAAGATTTATCTTTTTGAGTAGATTGCATCGCAATGCTGTCCAATTGCCCGAAAAAAGAAGTGAACTCCGTATCATCATTATCGCTGGCGTAAACAAAATAATTATTGATTTTTTCAATCTTGTTTTTGGAAAAATCATAGGCTTCGCGCTCCTGATCCATTGATTTTACTTTCAGGTTATAGACATTAAAGGATATTTTTTTATCCTTTAACTCATTAATGTTTTTGCTGATATCCATATCGGCGCTAATGATCCCCTGCCATATTAAAAAACCGGCAATGCCCAAAACAACAATTATGGATATTATAAATTTTCCTTTTTCGTTTTTTAACATAGACTTTTTTGACTATTTTTCCAAAATTTATATTTTCACGCCGCTCTTTGCTTTAAAGTTATCAAGTATGATCTTTCCGCTAAACTTAAAGTCAACATCGTCGCTTTTTATTAAATTATCCAAAGGTGTTTGAATATTGCTGAAATCAGAAGAGTTTTTCAGTCTTTTTCCAAATTCCAAAACATCTTCCCTCGTCTTTGCGTTGCCCACAACTATAAACCCTCCGTCCGGATCGATCTGCAAAGAAAAAATTTGAATGTTGGGAGGTATGATCGTCGTTATTTTTTCTAAAACATCGATCCAGTAAATTTGTTCTCCGCCGATCTTGTCAATTTTTACCAAAGCATTATTGATTTGCTTAAAGGATTTTTCCATCGAATTTAGCTGATGTACGCTTTCCGTTTTCTCGTAAGAATCAATTTGGGTATCAAGAACATTGATCTCTCCCTGTAAATAAATATTGATCGCAAAAAGAGGAACGGAAAAACAAATTAATAAAAAAATTATTCCAATTCCGTTTAAAATTACTTTTTTTATATACTGCCTCCAACGAAATATCTCTTTTCTTCCGGGGGGCAAAAGATTCAAAGAAATCATACAAAAAATCAATTAGATAGATTATATAAAGATAATCCCAGCGCGGTAGTGTAAAAAAGGGTACGATACTTGGTAGATCCTCCTTGCCCCACGATCTGAGTCGCGTTAATTTCTCTCCAAGGATTCGCAAGCTCTACCGGCCTGTTTAATACTTTTGACAAAAAAGTATCTATGCTTCTCAAATTCGCTCCGCCTCCGCAAATCACTATCTTGAAATCTTCTTCGGAAGAAGTCCCAAAATAATCATTATAATAATCGATTGATTTGGCGATATTTGAAACCAAATCCTCCATCAGAGGCAGCAGTAATTCGTAAACCCTTTCTCCTTCTCTTGAGTCGCGAGAAAGCCCCATCTCATATTTAATTTTCTCGGCTTTTAGAAAACTGATCTTAAGCCCCTTTGCTATGGCCAAAGTGAATTTTTCGCCTGAAACAGGAATACTTTGAGTGAATTTTAATGTCGGATATTTATAAAAAATAAAACTGGTTCTGTCGTTTCCCAGATCAATTATTAAAACAGAGCCTGTCGTATATGCCTCATCTCTTAATAATGCGCGAGTGGTCGCCACTGATTCCGCTTCAAAAACAACCGGAACCAAGCCGCTTTTATCCATAACCTCTAAATACGATTCGACTATATTTTTTGAAGCTACCGCCACTAATATATCCGAGCAATCTCTATTGCTGTCTACCGGGCACTCCTCGGTATCAAGCAAGCGCCAATCCAAATACATTTCTTCGGCGTTTAAGGGAAAATATTCTTCCGCCTTAAACCGGATCGCTTCTTCAATGCCTTCCATGCTCGATTTAGGCATTTTTATAACCTTGATAAAGCATTTCGATTCAGGAAGGCTTAGGATCGTTTCTTTATTAGTGATCGGATAAGGCTTGGCGGTTCTTAGAGTTTCTTGGATTTTTTTGACTAAACCATCCGTATCTTTAACCTCCCCGTCAACCAGCAAGCCGGCGGGAATTTCCATCCTGTTCGAGCTTAATATTTTTATCTTTTTCCCGTCCCGATACAGCTGCATTACTTTGATCGATCGATCGGAAAAATCCAAGCCAAAAGCCGGCAGTTCATTGAATGAATCTTTGATAATATCAAAAACCATGAGTAAAATATTAAAATATTAAATATTAGAATATTTAAAAACATAATATCTAATATCACAATATCCTAATATCGAAAATAAATTTATTTCTAACAAAAAAATTAAAGAGGCATGCCCGAAAACCAAAGAACATTTTTATTGTAGCATATTATTGCGTTTCATTCCAGCTGTTAATTTCCCAACCCGCTCCGGGACCGTTGCTAAAATTGGCATTAGCCAAACCTTGTTCATAAGTCACTATTGCGTTTTGCTTTAATAATAATTTTTTAGCGGTAACCTCTTTAATATTTGCCCCATTGGAAACTTGAGCTAAACCATTATGGGCGTAATATATCGCTCCGTTGCTATTATTAGCAATCGTAATGGCATTATCCGCGTATCCGGCATGTGTCGACAATACCAAAATATAAGTCCCGTTAGAAGGGTTGCATTCGGGGGGGTTAGCGGCTGTATATCCTTGCGTGCCGCATATCGGTGAATTATTGCCAATGGTTATTTTTCCTTTCGCCGGATCAGTAGAATCTGCTATTAATACGCCGCTCCGGGTGCCATAAGCAACGGATAATTTCACTCTGGTATTCGTACCAAAAGTTATATTGCCTTTTACCCAGACTGTTCCATTTAATATCATATGACCATCGCCTTGAAAACCCGAAGGGCCGCAATCCATGTAACCCGTATCCAAAGTTATAGGATTTAATACAGTACCTGTAGCATTGCAAAGGGATCTTAAATCAATTCCCGCGCTAGCTGTTGCTTTCCAATCCGCGATATTACTATCCGATATCGGCATTGCCGCAATAGAATAATCAACACTGCCAGGATGACATTTAGCATTCATACATGCAGCACCGCCTACCGTAGAGTTAATAATAGTCTGGTAAAACGCCTCGCCCACAATCGTACTGTCTTTAATAGTATTTGCATATGCGTTTCCGCCTACAATCACATGCTCAAGAACAGTGGCCACGCCGCCTATCCACGCTTTAAAAGCAAATCCTCCAGCCACTTCTCCGCCAGAGGGCAACCATGGATTACTGCTCCAATTAATACTATGCTTGGAAATATCCGTATTAGCCGCATTTTGCCCGATTAAAAAATATCTACTAATATTGCTAGACTCGCCAACATCGATAACTATCCAATAGGTACTGCTGGCTACTACAGGGTAAGGAGAATTAAAACTGTAATTGACCCAGCCATAATCAGATTCTCCGATTCTATCTGCGTAAAAAATAGTGCTCGCCAATGATACTGTTTTTGGAGAACCGCTGCCATTGTCCTCGGTTAAATAGACTGTTCCATCGCTTAAAGAACCTGCGCGTTTTAAATAAAAAGCAACTTGCGATAAACCTCCGGAAGCCGCCGGTATGAATTTCATAGCAATATCCGTATTTGCAGAATCGTCTTTTCTTCCAAATATTTTTCCTGTGCCATACTCATCATGATTTATATCGTTGCCATCCGGCGACATACCAGCCGCAACAATCGCATCTCCGGTAATTTCCGCGCCAGGATCTCCATCTATTGATCCGTTTGAATATATATTACCTACATCAGTGCCAGAACCTTTAACTTTAGAACCATTCTCCATCTTAAGACCCCCTTCCCCCACCTGAACGCCATAATGAAACTGAACATCTGTCGTAGTAACAGTTAAAGACGAAGCGAGTTTCCTGACATTATTAGAATACGAAGACGATGTTTCAATGGTTGTAGTATTGCCGTTTTGGGTAATATTTTGACTGACCGAAGCGCCGTCAAGCGTAAAAGTATTTACAGCCGTATATTCATAATCTTTTAAAACGCGCAAAACCGCGTCTTCGACTCCTGATTCCGCTAAATAATAAGAACGAATAGAATTCAACAAATTCTTGCTTATCTGTTTTTTAGCGAAAAGGCTCGCGCTTAAAGAAAAAGTTAAGATCAAAACAAGGCTGCATACGGTCAAAAGAGCGATAATGCCGGCAAAACCCCGAGCGTTAATATTTTTTTTATTTTTTAATATATTTTTCATTTTAAAAAATTCAATTTTTTAAGATCGAAGCGCAATAGTGGTTATAAGATTGATCTTTGAGTCGGGATTTAAAACATTACCCGACTTAACCGTAAAATCAATTTTTATCGACTCACGCGTACCGTTTTTATAATAATAAAAATTAACACTTTCCACTTTTACATTTTCAGAAGTCAGCGCAACAGGAGCAACTCCGTCTTGTTTCATAAAAATAGTGTCATTCTCCAGATAGAAATCAAAGTAAGCGATGCTTTCGTTGGCAGACACTGCCTGCTTGGTCACTAAGGAAAACTGCCTTCCTTTTGCCGCGTTATAATTATAATTCGTGAAATTACTGGTTGGAAGATAGATATTATTGGCATTGCTTACTTCATAGATCATTCTTTCCATGGCCGAATAAGCATTGAAGTTTATTTCGATCAGTGACACTATTCTGCTATTAGTCCGGCTGATCACGAAAAAAACCCCCACGATCACTACGGTAATAACCCCCAAAAGCGCGACATAGATCAGCATTTCCACCAACGTATATCCTTTTTTGTTTTTTAAGATTTTCAATGTATTTTTTCCGCTAATCATATTGTTTTTTAATATAATCATGCTATTTAAAATTTGCCAAATATTCCGAAATGGTGATCGTTTTTGTCGCGCCATTTTCTAACCACGAAACATTAGAATTGATTTTCAGTGTATTCACGTCATCATAAATATCTACCCCGCTTGTATCAATATTATCACTTCCATTTTTGCGCTGAACCGCGGAAGTTGTTATCCAAACCGTATATCTGTCTTCGGTTTTTGTCCCGCTTTGGGTTACCAGTTTTTGCGGAGTTGTCCCAACAGGCGGAATTGTCCCGCTAGGCAGAAAAGAATACTGATTCCCAACAATCAATCCCGAGATCAATGCCCAATTTTCATCGCGGACCGCTCGCGCTTGCTCCAAATTAGATTTAGCCCAATAAAGCGCTTCTGTCTGATGAGAATCCTGGATGGCCGCCCGCAAAGATAAGTTTAAATATTGTTCAATGCCCAAAAAAGTTGCCATTCCCACGCCGACGACTAAAAGTATCTCGATCAAGCCAAAGCCTTTTTGCGAAAACCTATTTGATTTTTTAAAAAATTTTACAATCATAAAAAAATAGTGTAAAGCTGTGGCTCCTCCAAAAACTTTATTTAAAAAAATTATTATAAAAATTTATCTCTGTCTATATTTTACTACAAATTAACCGCTTCCGCAACATTGGCGTTTTAAAGCTTATTCTAAGCATAAAAAAATCCGGAAATCAGGTTTGATCTCCGGTTAAATTTTATATATATTTCTATTTAAGTACTGGGCACCTTTCCAGCTTCCCATAGAATATCGTTGATTCCGTCTCCGTAAGGATCTACTCGATCCCATAAGTTTCCATTTCGCTTAAATACCTCCAAATGTATATGCGGACCGAATGTATTGGGTCCGTTTGTCCCGTAACCGCCTACTTCGGCAATATGCTGATTTTTACTGACTTTTACGTAACCATTTGTCTTAATTTCGTTATATACTGACTCACTTAGATTATCATTATGGATAAAAACAGTAATATAGTCGCCAATAGTACCATTCATTTCCAATCCTTCATGAATAATATAGAAAGCGTGGAACCCTATCCATGATGCAAGTGTTTGCTGAGCAACACTTAAATAGGAACAATTGGTCGAACTTCTCCACAGTTCTCCATCTTTCTTATTATTGTTTATGATAATACATAGCGTGCCATTTGCTGGTGCAAAGATGTCCGTTCCTTTTACTTGAGGATAGTCATACCCAGGGTGTCCATCGTAATAAAGATAGGGGTCTTTATAGTTTAATGGCAGCTGAAAATCAGTACCATCTGCTTTTTTATAGCCTACAACTTGATATTTCTTATTCCTGTAGTTTTTTTCGGTACAAATACTTTTTGTAGAATAATCAAAGCATCCATAACTAACTTTTCCTTCTTCTCCGTCAAACGCTCGCACTATTCCGTCTTTTGTAAGAATCTTTGTCATTGAATGATCCATTATTGACGACACAGGCGCGGTATATGGTGTATATCCTTCAAGCGGAAAAGCGAGTCCTGTTGATATAAGTATAGGTGGTGGAACGTCTGCATCACTTGAAACTTTAATTAGCCAAATGTCAGAATTACCGGCTCCAGCTCCATAAGAAGCTGTATAACCTGCGAGAACATATCCACCGTCTGAGGTCTGCTGAGCAAAATAAGCCTGATCAATATTTATTCCACCAAAAGTTTTATTCCATTGCTCATTACCGGACGAATCTATCTTTATAAGCCATGCATCATATTTACTAGCATCAAAAAAGGCTGTATAGCCTGCAATAATGTAACCTCCGTTCGAGATTTGTCGAACAGAAGAAGCGTAGTCAGCATTTCTTCCGCCGATTGTCTTATTCCATTGTTCATTGCCATTGACATCAGTTTTAACAAGCCAAGCATTGTATCCAATTATTCCGGATGGATAGTTATAGCCTGCAAGTATATATCCGCCATCTAATGTTTGTTGAACCGACTTAGCAGCATCATAGTATATTCCTCCGAATGTCTTATTCCATTGTTCATTGCCGTTGGCATCAGTTTTAATAAGCCATGCGTCCTCATTTCCTGCTCCGTATGATTTAGTAGATCCCGCTATTATATATCCACCTTCTGAGGTTTGTTGAACCGACTTAGCGCCATCAGAATATATTCCTCCAAATATCTTGCTCCATAACTCATTACCACTTGCATCAGTTTTAATAAGCCATGCATTGTATTCGTTTATTGTTCCATACAGTAACTTTGTTCCTACGAGTATATAACCACCTTCTGAGGTTTGTTGCACTGAAGACAAAGCCTCCAAATCCCCTATTCCTCCAAATGTCTTATTCCACTGCTCATTACCAAATGAGTCTGTTTTAATTAACCAGCCATCACCGGAACGATCTCTATATGAGGTTGTAGCTCCCGCAAGAATATATCCACTATCAGAGGTTTGTTGAACAAAATACACATAGTCAGATATTGTTCCTCCAAATGTCTTATTCCACTGCTCATTACCAAATGAGTCTGTTTTAATTAACCAGCCATCAGAACTTCCAGCCCCAAACGAAGTTGTCTCGCCAGCAAGAACATATCCACTATCTAAAGTCTGTTGCATAGACCATACTAAATCATTACTCATTCCTCCATATGTCTTATTCCATTCCTCATTAGGAGCAACCGCTCCAGCTATTCCGATTAGCGATGACATTACTAATCCAACCATAACTATTATTATGGCTATATTTCTAAATATTCCCTTTCCTTTCATTTCTGATCACTTTTTCCTGCCTTAAAAGGCATTTTATTCAGTTGTAAGGGTACAATTGCCCTCGTTTAATCAACCTACTCCAAGCATTGCTTCGAGACAGATTGAAATTTAATAATAAACCAAAATAAGCTAAAAGTCAATAAAAATAGGCATAAATAAAAATATTGGTATTAAAAACCCCGCGAAAAAATTTCGGGGAAACATTGAATCCGAGTCACTACAATAATTACTGTGAAAGTATTGGATTATCTACAAAAGTATAATTCGGCGTTACTGTCACCGTACCACTACCATCAGTACTTTCAGTATAAGTGACAACTTCCTTTTCCATGCCGCTATATTTAAAATAAATTTTAATAGATTTACTATTTTGCATACGATCCCGCATTATGCAAAGTGTGGTGCCACTTGTATCCAAGGTGTGAATTCTTAATTTCTGCACCACGCTATCAACTGTAATTGTTCCTTCCCAATTAAACATACTGCTACTGAAAGAAGAGGAAGAAATACTAATATCGCCACCAACAATAGCAGTACCATCGCTTTTTTTAAAAATTAAATCTGTTACGGTAGGCGGCGGACCTTCCTGAATGCTCCATGCCGAAAGATTAAAATGAATATGTCTGGCATTAATATTATTCGTGGTGTCTTCCACAATTGCTGGGGTAGTGCTGACCCCAAATGTATCCGTCCCTGTTTGACCTTGTGAATTGATTAAAATAGTTTTTGTCTTAGAAATATTATTTTTAACTCTAGTGCTGATAGAGCCATTATTACTGGTTCCTGTCAAACGATTAAATACCAAAGAAGAACAAGGTATGCACGATCCTCCACAATCTACTCCAATCTCTCCAATATCTATAATTCCATTATTGCATGATGCATCTACACCACCCCCAAAAAGACCAATATTATAAATTTCCACTCCATCAGTTAAATTATAAGGCTCGATATCCGTGCTTGTACCGGCATTAAATAATATAATTTTATCGGTTTCGAAACGGATGCCGTAATTTGTATCGTTTAACGCGCTCAGCGAATAACTTTTTGCCAGCTTAATTTTCGTTTCTATCATTTTTGCGGTGTTACCTAAATTTGTCGCGTCAGAAAAAGATCGCCAAGAAGAAAGAGAAACTGTCACAACTATCGACATAATCGCAACTACAAGAATAACTTCAATTAAAGTAAACCCTTTTTCTTTTTTCATATTGAATCTCCTATTGAATACATCGGCTGGATCATCGAAATCGCGAAAAAACCAACAGCCACGCCCATTAACACCATTAGGATCGGCTCAATGATAGTGGATAGATTTTTTGTCGTTTCAGTGATTTCCCCTTCATAAAATTCCGCCAAATCCATCAAAATAGAATCCAGCGATCCGGTTTCCTCTCCCACTTCGATCATCTGGAGCACCAGAGGAGAATAAAGATTTTCGGTTTCTTCCAGTATATCTTTCAAAGTATCACCTTTTTCAATTTTCTCGGCAGCGATTCTGATTGATTCTTTGTAATAATAATTGGACAGGGTTTTGGAAACAGTTTTCAAAGCGGTACTGATAGACACTCCGCCTTTTATCAAAGAAGATGTCGTCCTGGCAAAGCGCGCAATATTTATTTTTTTGGAAATATCGCCAAAAACAGGCAATTTCAGAATAAGCTTATCAAAAATTTTAATGCCGGTAATTGTCCGCAAAAACATCCTAAAAAAATAACCGAGCACCAAAACTACGCCAAATATCTCAAGTCCGTGTTTGGTGAGCAAGTTGCTTATTCCGATCAAAATCTTGGTCGAGAGAGGCAGATCAACATTCATCGAAGTGAAGATGACGGTTAATTTTGGAATTATATAAACCATTACAACCACTCCCACCGCCAGCATAACAAGCAATATCACCGCCGGATACATCATCGCTCCTTTTACTCGGCTTTTAAGCTCATAATCTTTTCTCATTTGTTCCGCTGAAAGTTCAAGAATAGTATCCAATGTGCCGCTCAACTCCCCCACGCGCACCATATTTACAAAAAGCTCGTCAAAAACATCCGGATGCCTGGCCAGAGAATCCGCGAAACTGTTGCCCTTAGCCACGTCAATATTTACCTCGCTGATAATTTTAGCGAACCTTGCGTTGGTCGTCTGCCGGCTCAAAGCATCAAGCGATTTGGACAAAGAAAGCCCGGCCTTAACCATTACTGTCAGAAGATGGACAAAAGTTATGATCTCCAATTGCGGCACTCCCAGATATTTGGTTATAAATTCTAAATCAATATCCTTGCTCTTCTTTTCCTCTTTAAGGGAAAAAAGCGCGAATCCGGTTTCTTTAAGCTTTTTGCGCAAAGACGCTTCATCGGCCGCATTTAAAACACCGGCTTTTATTTCTCCATTTTTACCTTTTGCCTTATAAGAATATTTTGGCATGTACTATCAGCTTAAATTAAAAATTATTCCTGCGTTGCTCTTAAAACTTCTTCGATGGATGTTATTCCTTGGACAAATTTAACAAATCCATCCTCAAGCATTGTCAGCATACCATCCTCGACGGCCTGTTTCTGGATAAGATCGGCATTGGAGCCTTTGTTAACCAAAACTCTGATCGCTTCGTTGCTTTTAAACACTTCATAAACCCCGACCCGCCCTTTGTATCCTTCTTTCTGGCAGCGATCGCACCCAGCCGGTTTATAAAATACGTGATTTTCCCATTTTTTAATATTGGCTATTTTTTCTTTATTGACAACATTAAGGATCTTTTCCAGGTCGATCCTTTTTGATAAATTATTCAAAGTATCTTTATCCAAATGATACGCTTTGCGGCATTCGGTGCATAATCGGCGCACCAATCTCTGGGCGATAATAACGTTTATCGTGGTAGCGATCAAAAATGGTTCTACTTTCATATCGATCAATCTGGGTATTGTTGCGACGGCCGAATTGGTATGCAATGTCGAAAGTACAAGATGTCCGGTCAAAGCCGCGTGAATAGCCATTTCCGCCGTCTCTTCGTCTCGAATTTCTCCAACCATGATAATATCCGGATCTTGGCGCAATAGCGATCTTAGCCCGGAAGCGAAAGTCAGTCCTACTTTTACATGCACCTGGGTTTGATTGACGTGAGGCATCCGATACTCAACCGGATCTTCAATGGTATTAATATTAACATCGGGCGTATTCAATATTTCCAATATTGAATAAAGCGTCGTGGTTTTCCCGCTTCCTGTGGGTCCCGTCACCAAAATTATGCCATTGGGCTTGGCAATTTCTTCTTTTAGATTTTCATAAGCTTTTCCCCAAAAGCCTATTTTTTCCAAACTGAGTCCATGTAAATTTTCATTTAAAAGGCGCATAACGATCTTCTCGCCGTCAAAAATAGGCAATACCGAAACGCGAAATGCCATTTTATAGTCATCCCCTTCTATTTTAAATCTTCCGTCTTGAGGAAGCCGGTGTTCATCCAATTTAAGATTTGCCAATACTTTTATTCTGGCAATAATTCCCTGATGAACCGTTTTAGGTAAAATCATGGCTTTTTTTAAAACGCCGTCAACCCGATAACGGACCAAAACATCCTTTTCTTCCGGCTCAATATGAATATCGCTGGCTCCCTCGCTGATCGCGTGGCTTAATAAAGTATCGACAATTTTTACCACCGGCATATCATAGGCTTTTTTCTCCAGATCGCCCGACTGTTCTTCTCCTCCCTCTTCAACAATTTTTAATCCGCCTTCGGGAGAGCCTTTATTAATCAGATCATCGAATTCCGCTTCCAGGCTTTTTTGATACTGCTTGAGACTATTTTTAATGCTCTCTCTCGTGGTAAGGCTGGCGGAAATCTTTAGTCCGGTTTTTTTCTTAATAAATTCGATCGTCTGAAGATCCTCAGGATCAAGCATGGCTACAAACAGCTCGTTGCCTTTCTTTTTGTAAGCTATGATGCTATGCTCTCTGGCGATCGGCTCGGGTATTACCATCAGAACATCTTTTGGAATCTCTTCGTCCATCAGATCAATAAACGGAACGCCCAGAACATAAGCGCTGATCTTCATTACTTTTTCTTCAGGAATGATCTTTTTCTCGATCAAAACATCGCTAAACTTTTTTACGGTTTTTTGCGCTTCAATAAAAGCGTCTTCGGTTTTCTTCCGATCCGCTATGCCT
This sequence comes from bacterium, assembly GCA_030693205.1. NCBI lineage: Bacteria > bacterium. The sequence continues at coordinate 15,691 of JAUYBG010000003.1, read as the reverse complement.
TCGTCTAAAATAAATTTTTTGATTTTTTCCTGTAATTCTGATTGCATACGCAAATAAATAAAAGACTAAAAAATAGTCTTTTTAAAAAGGTTATAAAAATTTATATTATTAATTTTAGTCCTCCTCGTCATTTGATGATTATATATAATTAACTGCCTATATTATAACATAAAAATGATTAATATAAAATAGACCGGAAAAACCGGCCTATTATATGTCAAAACCCCGCTTCTGGGCGGCAGAACCGCGTTTTTTAATCAACAAATAGAAAATTTTCAAACTGCCAAGGGTCGGAATTGACCTTTGACGCCGGATTTTCTTTGAAAAATATTTTGCGATTTTTTAGCGGCGTCCAATCTGACGGAGTAGAAATAAATTTTCCAAGATACGGCTTGGCAAATTTCAGCACCGCGTCATGAGGCAAGCCATCGGGTGAATTAATGCCTTTCAGCGGATTTTCGATCATCCAAAGCACGGCGGCAATTATGCCGGCCGCCACCTGAAGAGTGGTGGCGTTTTGTCCGGGAGCCAGAATTCTCGCTTCGTTAATATCCAAAGAACTGCCTGTCCACCAGGAATTATACGGATGTCCCATTAGAAGCGCGCCGAGCGTATCAGCGCCCTTCGTAATTTCATTTCCCATAATTCTAATTTTAGGCTGAAGTTCGTAATTTCGGCCTCGTAATTCACAAAGCGAAGAAAGCGTTTCATGGCAAGGCATATACGCGTAATGCACGGTCGGCCGATAAACTGCTTTGCCATTTTCCCAAACCGTCAAAAAATCCGAAAGCCCGAACGCTTCGCCGTGGCGGATCGCCATGCCGACAATTTCTTCGTCCGGTATCCATGATCTTACCCAGGTATTAATTCCCATTTGAGAAAGAAAGATCTGGTTCTTGGGCCCATATGGCGGTATGTTCGCCAGAGCGGGAAGTTTCCGCTCGTGCGTGCCCCAGCCCATTTCGGAAGGCGCCGTTCCCTCTTCCCGCAATCCTTCAATGCTCCACGTGCCGACAAATTCATTGACCTCCTTCGGACGATTAGTGATCTGCGTGTCGCGTTCGCTGCAATGGATCACTTTAACTCCCAATTTCCTGGCAAGTTTGGCAAAATCTTTTTCCTGAGCGTAATGTCCCAATTCTTCTTCGTCTTTTGGAGTAAATTTTTTATCGGCGATAACTCGCGCGGCAATATCCAGCAAGCCCTGCTTGACAAAATGAGAAATAAGGCCGGGATTGGCGCCATGTTCGATGACGGCGGTTGGCGCGTTTTTCCAGTCACGAGAAAGATCTCGCAATTGCATTTGCCGCCAATAAAGAGATTTTTCAAAAGGATTTTTCGTGAACATTCCTTTGAGCGGATCCCAAAGTTCCACTGAAGTATTGATATATAAAACATTATGATCATGGCACCACCCGATAATATCATTGGCGCCGATATTCCACGCGAGATCGATCAAGAGCCCGCCGCTATCCACCTGTTCCGCCAAAACCTGGCCTAGATTTTCCGGAGTAATTTTTTCTCTGACAAATTTTAAACCCTGATCAGTATATTTTTTCAAAGCCTTTGCCTTATCTTCAAAATCCAAAATGGTAATATCTTTTAAAGGAATATCGATCTTGTCCAGCAAAACAGGAAGCGTGCATTGCGAGACCGAGCCATAACCGATAATTAAAATCTTATGATTAAATTTTCTTTTCATTTTTTAAAATTAATTTTAATAAAAAAACTCAGACTAAAAATTTATTTTATATGTCTGAGTTCATTTTAGAAGAATTTTAAAAATTCCGCAATAGCGGCGCGCACATTTTTAACTATTTTTTCCGCAACACTTCTTAAACCCCGTCGCTCACGAGCGACGAGGCCGCGCTTCGCTTGTTTTTTTATATATTCTTACCACAACATTTTTTATATTTCTTCCCGCTTCCGCACGGACAGGCGTCATTTCGTCCGACATCGCCCGGCACGGTGGATTTTTTAGAAATATTTTTGGCCGCGTTCCCAAGATTGGAAGGAGGCGAAACAAAAGGCCCTGACTCGCCGCCTTGCGGCCCCAAAATGATCGGCATTGGGCTCGGCGCCGGCGGCGCGATCGCCACCTTAAATACAGTATTGGCAATTTCCGAATTTATCGCCGCCAATAATTTTTGGAACATCAAATGCCCTTCCTTTTTATATTCAACCAAAGGATCTTTCTGTCCATAACCTCTAAGTCCCACGCTATCTCTCAAGTGTTCCATCAGCACCAAATGATCAACCCAAATTATATCAATCGTGCGGAGGCTCACCATCCGCTCGATCTGCCGCATCGTATCCGCTCCCGCTTCGCTTTCACGCTTATTGTAATATTTTATCAAAAGATCTAAAAAATAATTATTTATTTCTTGACGCATTTTTTCATCATCGGAATAGCTTTTGGAAATTTCTTCTATTTTTTCTTTAGCTTCGGTTCCCAATGGAAAAATTAAATTTATCGCTTCAAAAATTTCTTTGCTGTCCCAAGCGCTTGGACTGCCATTGGTATGATACGTGATGATCTTTTCTATTTCCAGTTCCAAAATTCTAAGAATCTCTTTCCTGACAAGGCTTTTGTCATCATCGTTCAAAAACTTCCGGCGCATAGCATAAATTATTTCCCGATGCTTGTTCATTACGTCGTCGTAATCCAAAATATGTTTTCTCAAATCAAAGTTATGCCCTTCGATCTTTTCTTGCGCCATTCCAATAGACCGGGAAATTATCGGGTTTTCAATCGGTTGATCTTCATCCACGCCCAAAGTGGTCATCAGGGATTTTATTCTTTCCGAACCCAAAATGCGCATTAGCTCGTCTTCCAGCGAAACGAAAAACTGGCTGGAGCCCGGATCGCCCTGCCGCCCTGCCCTGCCGCGCAACTGATCGTCTATGCGGCGCGCTTCATGCCGCTCCGTGCCGATAATATGCAATCCTCCCAGATCCGCCACACCCTCGCCAAGCTTGATATCCGTTCCTCTGCCTGCCATATTAGTGGCAATCGTGATCGCTCCTTTTTGACCCGCATTGGCAATGATCAGCGCTTCCCGTTCGTGATTCTTCGCGTTTAAAACTTCATGAGGCAACCCTTCCCTCGCAAGCATCGCGCTCAGAACTTCCGATTTCTCGATCGCGATCGTACCGACCAGCACCGGCTGGCCTTTTTTGCAGCGCTCTTTTATCTCTTTTATCACCGCCCGATATTTTCCATCCCCGGTCTTGTAAACCTGATCTTCCAAATCGATGCGGATCGTTTTCTTGTTGGTGGGAATAATGATCACATCCAGCTTATAAACTTTGTGGAATTCTTCCGCGCTGGAAGCCGCAGTTCCGGTCATACCGGCTAATTTCTTGTATAGTCGGAAATAATTCTGAAAAGTGATCGTCGCCATTGTTTTTGATTCTTTCTGGACCGGCACGCCTTCCTTGGCTTCGATCGCCTGATGCAAACCGCCCGAATATCTCCGGCCTGTCATAAGCCGTCCGGTAAAATCATCAACGATGATCACTTCGCCGTTTTTTACCACATAATCTTTATCGCGCTTAAAAAGCGTCTCGGCTTTCAGCGCCTGTTCCAAATGATGAACATAACTCATCTTGCCTTCCTGATAAATATTTCCCACGCCCAGTTCTTTTTCAACTTTATCAATTCCTTCTTCGGTCAAAGCCGCCGAACGCATCTTGTGATCGATAATATAATCTTTGTCTTCTTTAAGCTTCGGAATAAAACCGGAAAATCTTTCATATAGCTTGGCCGACTCTTCATCAGGAGAAGAAATGATCAAAGGAGTGCGGGCCTCGTCGATCAAAATATTATCAACCTCATCGACGATCGCATAATTAAGCGGGCGCTGCGCCATCTGTTTTTTATCCCAAACCATATTGTCGCGCAAATAATCAAAACCGAATTCATTGTTCGTCCCGTATAAAATATCCGCGCCATAAGCCGCTTGCCGGCTGATAGCTTGCAAGTTTTCAATTTCTATCGTCACTTCATTTTTGTCCGCCGCGCTTTTGGGATTAAAAATATAAGACACATCGTGATTGATGCAAGCGATCGAAAGTCCAAGCGCGTGAAAGATCGGACCCATCCAGTTTACGTCGCGGCGGGCCAGATAATCATTCACCGTGATCAAGTGGCTGCCTTTGCCCTCAAGCGCATTAAGATAAAGCGGCAAGGTAGCCACTAGGGTTTTTCCTTCGCCGGTTTTCATTTCCGCGATCTTCCCCTCGTGAAGCACAATGCCTCCGATCAATTGAACATCAAAATGCCTCTGTCCGATCGCGCGCCTGGCTGATTCGCGGACAGCGGCAAAAGCCTCAGGCAGAATATCATCCAGAGTTTTTCCTTCCGCAAGCCTGGCCTTGAATTCCGCGGTTTTGGCTTTCAATTCTTCCGGACTCAGCTTCTTAAAGCCTTCTTCCAGCTCATTGATCTCGTTGATAACCGGTTCAAGATTTTTTAAATATTTCGCGTTGGCATCGCCGAAAATTAAAGACAATATTGACATAATTATATTTTTATGCTTAACTTAAAAGGTCTTTAAAACCCCTTCTTTACAATACTTTGATAAATCAATATCAATACATATTATAACGAATAGGTTAAAAAGACAATAGAACAAAAGGAGGAGAAGTAAAAAATGAAGAAAGAAGGGAAGAAAGAAAAGGAAATAAGAACTAAAGGGTTTAAACCGGGAAATTTTACCGGAGGAAATCTACAGATTTCTTTCGAAAAACCGGAAATTAAAACAAAAAAAGAAAAAGAAAAAGAGGAGGAAGCAAGAAAAAAAGAAACCGGAATAAAAGAATACTACGAAGAAAAGAAAAAAGCCGGAGTGCCAGTTACAGGGCTACCCACACCTGAATCTGAAACTGACACAAGAAATCGCTATTAACAACAGAGCCCGCAATTTTTTAGGGCTCAAAGGAAAACGAATAATTCGTCTTCCTTTTCAAAAAGCCAAAATATTATTTTTATTTAAAATTTTTATTCAAATTTCGCTTTTTCCCGCGGCTTGATCGTTCCGGAGTGAGAAATTTTTCCCCCGGCTCGCGCCGCTTCATCCGGTTTTTCAACCGTTTTTTTTGTCCCTTCAACAGAAACTTCTTTTTTGGCGGAAAAATTAACCGGCCTGGCGCTCATCACTTCCGCCAGTGAAATAAATTTTTCAGGACTTTTTTCTTCCGGCCGATCTTCCGCAATATTTTTTGTATATTTTTTCATTGTTTCTCCCGCGCCGTCTTTTTGCAAAACCGCCCGCACTCCCCTCAAGCATTCCCGGCAATAAGTTTTCCTGGCCGGATCCGGCTTAAAAGGCACCAATATCGGCTTAAAACATTTCTGGCAAACCGCGTCATACCAAGTTTTATTATCTCCCGCCGCAATATTCTTCAGCGGTTCTTTTTTTACGCTCGACGCCGCGCCGTCCGGAGGCATTCCTGAATTTTTTCTATCGGATATATTTTCCGCGCCGCGCGGTTTTTGAAAATTATTCAGCTCTCCAAAATCTCCGCTTGGGGTGAATTTTTTCGCTTTATTGTTGCCCGCGTCTTTTCCGTTTGCCACATTAACGCTCGACGCCTCGCTCCATCTCAGGATCTTTTCCTCGATAATACTCCTGGGTGTGGAATATCTCTGGCGGGAATTCTTGATTATTTTTTCCGCGTTCTCCTCCATTGATTCAGCGCCCAAAGGACGCAAGGTATTGGCGGAAAAAGCCTCGCTGGTCATGCCGTCTATCATCAACTTCATATAGACATTATACTTCGGCAAATTCACCAGATCGTTCATCATAAATGTAGGCTCAAATTCTTTTTCCAAGAATTCCGCGTCCGCGGCGCCTATCCTGAAAGAAACGATAGTTCCCACATTGCCAAAAACCGCGTCGCGCACCACTGTGTTCTGTCCGTTGATCAGTTGGCCGATATACTGATGGGCAATGATCAGGTTAAGACGGTATTTTCTGGCTTCCGAAAGAATATTGGCAAAAGATTCGGTGGCAAAGTTCTGAAATTCATCGACATAAAGATAAAAATCGCTGCGCTCGCTTTCCGGAATATCAACCCGCCCCATCGCCGCCAGCTGAAGCTTGGTGATCATCATCGCGCCGATCAGCGCCGAATAATCTTCGCCGATCTTGCCTTTTGATAAATTGATTATAAGAATTTTCTTGCCATCCATTACTTGCCTTAGGTCAATTGACGACTTGGTCTGGCTGATAATATTGCGGACCATCGAACTTGATAAAAATTGCCCGATCTTGTTTTGTATCGGCGAGATCGCTTCCGTCTGGAATTTGTCGGGATACCGGGAAAATTCATCGACCCAAAACGACCGAACAACCGGATCAGTGATCTTCTTGACCACTTTCGCGCGATAAGTTTTATCGATCAGCATGCGCGGCACGCCCAAAAGCGTACTGCCGGGATATTCTAAAAGCGCCAAAATCGCGTTTCTCAGCACATATTCCAAACGCGGACCCCAAGAATCCGCCCAAATTTTCTTAAATACGCCGATAAGGCCGGAGGCCACGAGCGGCATAAATTTGGGATCAACATACTCCATTACGTTGAAAGCGATCGGCCACTCTACGTCGGCAGGGTTGAAATAAATGACGTCATTGATCCTCGAGGAAGGAATGTAATTCAAGATCTTTTCGGCAAAATCGCCATGCGGATCAACCAACGCCAAACCGTTGCCGTTGGCTATATCGGAATAGACCATATGCTCAAGCATGGTTGTCTTGCCCATGCCGGTTTTACCGATAAGATACATATGACGTCTTCGGTCATCCTGCTTGATGCCAAATCTAACCCTCTTCCCGCGATAATTTGTTTCGGCAAAAAATGAAATTTCTTCAGCCATGTTATTAGTTTATAATTTAAAAAGCTAAGAATAAAAAACTAATCAGTCAGTATTTTGAAAATAATAAAATTTTTTATAATTTTCAAGCACCAATTCTCAATTTTCAATAAATTTTCAATATTTTAATTTTCAAACTATACTAAGTATTAATCTATTATTAACATTTGAAAATTGATTCATTAGAATTTGATTGGGATTTGAAATTTGGGATTTGAAAATTTCAACACCTACCCTACCGGCAATTCTTTCGGGGAACCGCCGCGGCGCGCCTTGACCCATGGCGTCTGCGGCGCTTCAACCCCGATCGTCGGGAAATGATACACCGTTGCCAGTTCTTCCATGTTCAGAACAATCCCCCGATACTCGATCTTTCGCTCTCGATATTTCTTTATCAGCTCATTTTTCTTGATATTTTTTCGGAACTCGGTCGCCACATAATAAGCCGATGTCTTGGTCTCCAGATTAAGGGTAAAACTATTTAAATTATGGGAATTGAATTGGCTCAGCGGCGCCATTACTGAAAAAAATCCCTTGCCCTTATTAAATGATTCTTTCCTGCCGATATAAAGCCATCTAATCGTTGTTTCAAAACCATGCTTGGCTATATTTTTACCGATCGCTTCAACTACTTCTTTTTCATCAGGCGACAAATAAAGCATCAGGCTTTCTTTCAGATCAGCTTCCTTTTCTTTTTGCTTTTCCGCGTAAACAGGAGGTTCAAAAGGAGCGGTCCAAAGATTCTTAAAAATATCCTGAAAGTCTTCCCAAATATCACCCAGTATGCTTTTTTTTTCTTTTTTCTTTCTTCCGATCAGTTTTCCTATCAATTCTTCCGCGTCTTTTTTCCAATAATCATCCGCCGGCCTGATCAAGACCTGAAACCAAGTATATTCGCCGGGAGTATTTTTGCTCAGCTCTTCAATAAACGAAGCGATAGGATCGATCAGTTCATTAGTAATTTTTTCCTGAAATTGATTGTAAGTGCGGATAGGATAGGCATCTTCTTTTTTTAAGATCATTTCCGAACCCCATATATCCCAATTTTTGTCGGGAAAACGCCTAGCGCCGATTTCCGCATAATCTTCCACCTGTTCAATTTCCGCCTTGGGGTATTGAGCATAGATCTGCGCTTCCACCATATCCTTTGATGCTAACGGCGTCCGAATATAAAAATGCACTTGACCCTCGATGCCGGCAAGTTCCAAACTGAAATATGTTTCAGTTATGCCTTTAAGATATATGTCATAAACAGTATCAATAGCTCCGCCCTTTGTCGCATAAAGACCGCTTAGAATGTGTTCAAAAATTTGCGGTCCTTTTTCGTTTCCCGGCACAGTTTTTATTTCCAACAATACCCATTTCAACTCACGATCGGCTTTTCCAAAAATATAATTCATCCAGGCCATTTCAAAAACGATCAAAAGAAGATTTGGCAGAAAAAACCACCAATAATCTTTCAGAACGCTTCCCATGCTCTGCGAAATTTCTATAAGCTGAAATGCTACAATCATGTAATTCTATTTAATTTAAATCCTGCTTATTCCCTGAATTCAACTAAAAATAAAATTTGGTTTGAATAATGGCTTTATAATTTTCAATTTACAATTTTCAATTTACAATCAAATCCTAATTTCCAAATTTTCAATGAAAATTAAATAATTAAAAATTCATTAAAAATTGGTATTTGAAAATTGAAAATTACTTTAATGTATACGTTCCTTCCGCTATCGCAACAAAAATATCCTTGTTCTTAAGATTCAAAATGATCGTGCTGGGCTTAACCAGTCTTTGCGCAGAAACTTCTTTGATAATTTCTTCTTTCTTCATCGGCTGGCCTTTTTTTACCAGAACCCTCTTAATTATATCCTGTACTGTTCCTTTTTCATAGCCCCATTCGGCCAAAGCGTATATTCCGCGCCCGACCAAAACAAATCTCTTGTCTTTGATAAGTTCGTTGTGGACTGTTTCCGCCAGGGCGGGCTTTTTTTTCTTGGTCCATGTTTCATTGATCAAACCGGCGATCGTTTTGAAGTGAAACGGCTCTTTTTTATAAAACAGGATCAGATAAGCCTTGTCCCGCACGCTTCTGGGGAAAATAAACGGCCACGTTTTCAGACCCCACTGGCCTCGCGCATTGGATTCGATTTCCGCCGAAAGCATAAAATAAGAAAGAAAAGCATCCTCGATCAGATTTATATTTTTTTCTTTCAGAGCCGGCCTTCCTTTTACCAGATTAAAAATATCGGATAACCCCATCGCTTTTTTCTCCTGCGTGAAAATTTTTATTGCCTCGCCGACCGCCAAAGAAGCCGCCTCCAGGCTCTCTTTGTTCAAATAAAAAATATCTTTGTGTTTTTTGTCCGCCAGATCGTGTTTTATTTCATTGATCAAAGCAACGATCAAAATAAGTCCTCGTTTTTCTTCCTCGGCATCCTTCACTTTCGCGCCGCGCTCTTCTTCCATAAAAGCTATCGTCCTGTCCAGGAAAAAATTGCGCTCCATTACTCCGCCGTATTTGCCGATAATATTCTGAAAAAGCGAGTTAAATTCTGAAACTTCTTTGGCAGAGGCGCTGTTAATTTTTGCCATTGCGCCTTTTTCTATCTGGCGCACTCGCTCGCGAGTGATCTTGAATTGCTGCCCGATCTTATCCAGAGTGGATTCTTTTTCGCCGTTTAAACTGAACCTTTTCAGTACAACCTCCTTCGAACGGCTAAGTAAAGCCAAAAAAGCCCTCTCCGCAAACTCGCTCGGCAAAAGGGAAGATACTGTTTTGTTTTGACTGTTTAATTCTTGTGGTTTTCGTGGCTCCATATTGTCTAATTTCTTCTAAAAATATCGGCTTTTAAGCTTTTTACTGTTAAAATAAGCATAACATATTTTAAAGAAACTGTCAAACTACGGAAGATAAGCTCCACCCTAACGCAAAACAAATTAAAAAGCCCGCCGATGTTACAAGGCAGGCCTGTGCCTGCTCTGACGCAGGCTTAGACGAGTTCTTTTTTCTTTTTGTTATTTAGGCGCTTTATTTAGCGCTTCTTTTGTGCCATTCCACCAAAAGCGGACTCGCGATAAAAATCGATGAATATGTTCCCACCACAACTCCAACCAATAAAGCTAAAGCGAAATATTTAAGCGTCTCGCCGCCAAAGAAATAAAGAGAAACTAATATGATAATGACCGTCAAGCTGGTATTGATAGACCTAATCAAAGTTTGATTCAGGCTCCGGTTGACGGTTTCCTCGAACTCCTTGATATTATATCTTAATAAATTTTCACGAGTTCGGTCGAAGACCACGATCGTGTCGTTGATCGAATAACCCAAGATCGTCAAAACCGCGACAATAAAAGTCAGATCAACTTGCACGTCTGCGTAATGCCCCAAATAAGCAAACAAACCAACTGGAACAATGATATCATGAAACATAGTTACTACCGAAACAACTCCATATTTCCAGGATGAGATCGGACGCGTCACTTTTCGAAAAGCCCAAGCCACATAAAGAGAAATGCCGACGGCCACCATAATTATCGCCCAAATTGATTTTTGCTTCATTTCCTGCCCGATAACCGCGCCGATCGAATCAAACCTGATCTCTTTGGCGTCTTTGAATTTCCCGCTAAGCGCCGCGAGCATTTTTTGATGAGTTTCTTCGTCAAGAGTTTTTGTTTTTATAAAAACACTGTTGGAGCCGGTGGGAGTCACAGTCGGATTGCCAATATCAAAACCTTTATCCGGTTTTTCCAAAACTTCTTTTATGGCTTTGACGTCGGGAGCAGCGCTAAAAGTGATTTCGCTGACCGCGCCGCCGGTAAAATCAATGGAATAATTCAAGTTCCATTTTGCCAATGCGGCAATAGAAAGAATTATCATAATGCCGGAGAAAGCGAAGAAAAATTTTCGATATCCAATAATATTTAACATAATATTAAAACTCTAAAATGATTTAAAACAATTGTTTATATTTTTCCAATTTCGGGCTTAGGATCAAAAGAAGAAAATTTCTGGTGATAGTAATGGCCGAAAACATACTGATAAGAATACCGATCGACAAAGCGATCGCGAAACCCTTGATCGAACCTGAACCAAACCAAAATAGCGCCATCGCGGTGATCAAAGTCGTCAGATTGGAATCCCGAATCGAAGGCCAGGCCCGGCTGAAACCATCTTCGACCGCGAGCTTGAAAGACCGGCCGCCGGTCAATTCCTCTCTCATTCTCTCAAAGATCAAAACATTGGCGTCCACAGCCATACCGATAGACAAGATCAGGCCGGCGATTCCCGCCAGAGTCAAAGTGATCGAAAGAAAATTAAATATCGCTACCACGATCAAAGTATAGATCACCAAAGAAATACTGGCTATCAATCCCGGCAAGCGATAATACAAGATCATAAAAAGCGCGATCAATAAAAATCCAAAAGATCCGGCTTTCAAGCTTTTAGCCAAAGAATCCTGCCCAAGCGTCGCGCCAACCGTCTGCTGGCTGATCAGTTTTATCGGCACAGGCAAAGCGCCGGCATTCAGCCTCTTAGCCAAAGTTTTTGCCTCTTCAATGGTAAAATTGCCGCTGATTATGGCGCTTCCGTCGGTAATCGCCTCATTTACTCTTGGCGCGGTAATGCTTACGCCATCCAAATATATCGCTATGACTTTCCCGACATTTCTGGTGGTCAGAGCGGCGAATTTTTTCTTGCCTTCTTCGTTAAATTCCAGTTTCACTATCGGCTGCCTTAAAGCGCCTGTTGACTGATCATAGTCCGCCTGTCCGCGCACCAGATCTTTTCCCGTCAGATCGCTGGAAGCAAGAAAGAACGGCCCCACCGCTTCCGCCGGCAGATCCTGGCCGGTTTGTTTTTTGTATTCCGCGGCAACCTGATCTCTCGGGGTTTCTTCGCGAAATTCCAGCGAAGGAGTCTCGCCGATCATTTTTATCGCCTGACTGATTTCTTTTACCCCCGCCAGGTCGATCACTAATCGATTTTTTCCTTCGATCTGGATAAGAGGTTCGGCTACGCCAAAAATATTTACACGGCGTTCGATCACGTCCCGCACGCCTTCCATGGCTTCCGCCGCCTTGGTGGATGATAAATTATTCAATTCCGCTTCATAGACCAAATGAGTGCCTCCCTGCAGATCCAGGCCCAGGTGATATCCGATATTTTTCTCTTTCAGATACGCGGAAACTTTTTCCGGCGGAAATTTCACGTTCCATTTATAAACTTTAAAAGAAAGAGTTTTCGGACTGGCAATAAAAGCCGAGACGATCGCCAGCACGATAATGAATAAAAACAAAAGTCGAATTTTAATTTTTTGAGTCATAAATTTTATTACCTGATAATAAATAAAACCCCAAAGCTCTTCTGAACCGATAAACAGAAATGATTATCCGTTTCCACTCCGCTTCTTCATATAAGTGGGGTATTTTGATGTCTATTTCACTTTTAATAGTCTAACAAACTAATAAAATTTGTCAATGAAATTACTGTATAACTCCTCTGTCACTAAAACAAACCCCCAATGCGCAAAAAAAAGCAGGATATTAAAATATCCTGTGCCACCACACCCATACGGTGTCATTAAAGCCTACGGCTTTGTACTTAAATTGCAAAATTTTGCTTGCTCGCCTCAGGAAATCCCTTGAAGCATTTTCAACATCTTTGTTTTTCCACAATTCCAGTAGAGCATCTCCTTTTAAATCGCCAAGGTCTCTTTTGAGAGCTTCGTATATATCGCAAGCCAATTGAATTTTCTTCCGCCGATTGCTAGAACATTCTTCGTCATTAGCCTTTAATATAAGTCCATTTGCTCCCTCATAAAGAAACAAATGCCATGGTTCAATTGATACGCCCATCTCTTTCGCGACCGCTATGCAATCAAGAGGTTGCTCTCTCATTTCCCGATTTATTGCTTCGCCGAGCTTCTGGCGGATTTTTTCTTCCGAGACGCCAAATTCTTTGATAAGCATTTTTATGCTTTTTGTAGAAGAATTCCAATCGCCGATGCTTGCTTTGTCGCCCCACTCCAAAACCAGATTTTCTACCCTGGTTCGAATTTTTTCTTCCGGAAGATCGAACAGTTTAACGCAGTTTTTTATGCCTTTAGAGTGGCTAAACCAGTTGTTTAATACTGATAAAACATTGCCATTCAGAAAATCCTGAAGCATCAGGTCTTTCCAATAAGCTTCTTTTTCCTCGCTTTCTTCCGCAAATTTATGCAGGAACTCTTGTACATCGGGATCGAATAACCATACACCCTTTCTTATTTCTTGAGCGCAAGAACCCCGAATCGCCAACAAAAGTTCTGCGAATTTTTTTGTGTGTTCTTCTTGAATTTTGGTTATCTCCCCGAAATCAAGCCGATCCAAACCTCTTTGGTTTTGCTTGATCACAAGGACCATATTTTCTGGTGACGGAAGCAAAGCCGCTATCCTGACAATTTCCGAAAATTTTCTTTTTTCAGTGAACATTCTCGGTATTACACGCAACGCTTGCATTACCCGAATATCGGATGGAAATCCTTTAAAGATCTCCGCGTTCGTGTCCAGCGCTTCGCATCCGCACGCATTTCCTTCACTGCTCATTCATATTCCTCCATTGATTTTAAGCTTATGGTTTTTCCATAGCTCCCGCATTTTAACATCAAAATAAGCTTTTTGTCAAGACTAAAACAAACCCCGAGACATTAATCCCGAGGTTTGAATATTTTTTCTGCTTGCGTATTAGTCTTCATCGTCTTCATCCTCTTCCTTGGCATAATTGCCGGAAATCCAGCCTTGTTTTCCATTTTTCATTTTAATCTTATACCAGCCGTTTTTCTTCTCAATAATCTTATAGACTTCCGAATTTTTCACCGCGCCCAAAACTGCGCTATTGGCGGAATCGGCGCTTCGCACTCTCAAATTCATCGCATTCACAATTTTTACCAAAGCGTCGGCCAATTGCGCATCGGTGTAGGTTGCCAGAGTATCCGGCGTTACGTTTTTGATATTACCCCAATCATATCCGGCGGCATTGAATTCTTCCGCGGACTTGATCCATTGTTTTTTACCATTATTGATAACATAAACTTTGGAATCGCCAATAGCCCTAAAAAGTTCGGTTATCGCCTGCGCGGCATCCGGATATTTTGCCAAAATCGCGGCTGATACTTCCTGGATATTTTTCCAGCTATAACCGCCTTGTTCAAATTCATGCTCGTCTTTTATCCATTGCTTTTTCTTATTCTTGATGACATAAACTCTGTGATCGCCCGAAACTCTGTAGAGAATTACTCCGGAATTTTCATTGGGCGTGGTCGGATTCCCGACCTCTGAACCGACAGGCAAGAAATTTATCGCAGCAGTTTGTGATAAGGTCAGATCACCGACTTTAGCAGTGATGACCGCTTTACCGGCTGTGCTTGACTTCACTGTAAAACTCGCCACGCCATCAGCGCCAGTTGTGCTTATAGCAGGCGTAATCGTATCGATTGCTCCCCGGCTTGAGGAGATAGCGACGGTTTTACCGGTTAAAACAACTCCTACGCTATTTTTTACAACTACAGTTACAGTTGCTGTTGAACCTCCGTCAATAATGGCTATAACCAATGGAGATGCGGTAACAGTTGACCAATATGCCGAAACCAAAACAGGCGCCGGAGTTGGCGTAGGTGTAGGTGAAACTGTCGGGGTCGGAGTGGAAGTTGGAGTAGGCGTCGGGGTTGGGGTAGGCGTAACTGTTGGAGTAGGAGTTGGCGTAGCTGTTGGGGTTGGTGTCGGCGTGGGATCAACTGCTTGAGACACAGCCGGCATAACCAATGCGGCAAGCAAAAACAACGCTGTTAATATTTTTATAAATTTTATTTTCATAGTTTTTAGTTTGTCTTTATTAAATTAATATTATGCTAAAATCTTTTAATGACTATATTCGACCTTTTCATATTAAAGACGCACTCATCCGCCGTTCCTTACAAAATTTCGGATAGAAAAAACCTTAGGTGATCTTATACTGCCAAAGTTATTTAATTTTCTTCTCCAGCTCCGCGATTTCGTCTTTGTACGCCTGATTATCCGGATACCTCTCGGATAAAATTTTGTAATATCCCAAAGCTTCGGAATATTTTCCGGTATCGCGCAAAAACGCGGCATAGCTGATCACAAGATTGGTATTGTCCACAACTCTTTTCAGCGCTTCGTCGTAAAGAGCATTGACGTCTTTATTACTCTTTTTCATTTCATACCTATACATTTCAATTTTCGCCAAATAGATCATACTTTCCCCTTCTGTAATTTCCAGCGCCTTATTATAGGAATCTTCCGCGTTCTTGTAATCCTCGACTAGCCGATAAGTATTGCCCAAATTCAAATATGGCACCCAGACTTTTCCTTCCGAAATTTCCACCGCTTTTTTATAAGAATCTATGGCTTTGTAAAAAGCGGTTTTGTCGCCCTGAAAACCGGCCGTCCGATAGCCCATGGCTTCCGCCAAATATTTCTGATATTCCGCTTCTTTGGGATCCATTGATGGAGTTGGAGCTACTGCCGGCTGTTCCGGCGGTTTTGGAATTCGATATTTTTTTACAATAAAATATCCGCCAACAACAGCTAAAATTAAAACGATAATTGCGATAAATTTTTTGTTCAACCTGTTAGAAATTCCCATATTAAAATTTTATTTAATTATAAATTCATTCTTGCCGCAAAATTAAAAGCGTAGAAATAACTTTGCCATTTTTTATCCGACGATCCATAACTATTTTCAAAAATAAAATGATCGGATAATATTTCTCGAACCCGCAAAAGCTCTTTTAGGCGGCTGCTTCTTCTCTCGTT
>JAUYBG010000002.1 GCA_030693205.1 bacterium | reverse complement strand
TCTTTTTTTTGTCCGCGTTGCCATTCCTGCTGCGGTTTAGCGCCTCCGCCGTATTGCTGTATTTGCGGCTCTTCCGAGTCCGCCAGTTCGATGCTGTCTTGCATTTGTTGCGCAAGGATCGTTTCCGCTTCCCTTTTTACTTGCCCTTGTCGGGATTCTTCTATTAAATCTTTAGCGCTTTTTCCAGCCGGCCTTAATCGTTGTTGATTTCCGGCGGCTTCTTTTTGGCGCTGTATTTTTTTTTTGTTTAGGTCGATAATTGCCATATTAATATCGCTCGCATTTTAAAAACGCCGGTATTTTTTAAAGTTCGATTATTTTTCTTCTACTTTTATAACTTTCTTATTGAAAAAATCAATTACCTTTTGCGCAATTTGGCTTGGCGTATTGAAAGCTTTTATCCACCAGTCTTGAGCACCAAGGCGTTTTCCTTCCATAATATCGATTGGAGAGGCAAGATTAGACAGCACGATAATAGGAATTTTTTTGATGTTTTCTTGCTCTGAAGCTTGTCGGACTTCTTCCAATAGGTCAAAACCGTCTTTTCTCGGCATGACGATATCAAGAAGCACAAGATCGGGAAGAAACTTTTTCATTTTATCTATTCCGATCTGGCCATTGGCCGCGGTCTCGACCAAAAAGCCGCTGGCAGTGATTCTTATGCGATACATTTCGCTTATGTCATTGTCGTCTTCAACAATTAGGACTTTCTTTTTGTTTTTTTCAAAAATCATATTGTTTGTTAATTTATTAAAATTAAAATTTAACTGAATTAATTATGGCGGCATTTTTGCGTATCGCATCAAGGCCCGCATCTATTATATCAGTTTTTGCTGTTTTGTCTCCCTGTCCAAAATTTTATTCACCAGTGCGTCCGCTTCTTTGTTCTTTTCCCGGGGAATATGGGTAAAGGTTATTTTTTCGAAATCGAACATCAGGTTCCATATTTTAATGAAAAGCGGCGTTATTTTTTCGTCTTTTATTCTATATTGGTGATTAAGTTGTTTTACAACCAGCTCAGAATCAAGGAAACAGCTGATGTTTTTGGCTTTTAATGACTTGGCTTTCAGCAGAGCCATAATTAGCGCTTTGTATTCGGCTTCATTGTTTGTAGCTTTGCCGATAAACTCGCCGCATTCGCATATTTTGGCAGTGCCCGCATAGAGCAAAGCTCCAATAGCCGCCGGACCAGGATTGCCGCGGGATCCCCCGTCGGAGTAAAGAGTAAAAGTGTTAGAATCCATATTAATTTGGTTTTATGGTTTGTTTTTTATTTCTTCGATGTTTTCAGGTCAATGATCTTAAATTCCAGATTACAATGTCCGTTCCAGTGATTGGCGGTTAGAATAAAGACAATATCAATCAGGCTTCCCAGTTTTAATTTTTTTGACCATTCGCCGAAATTAAATCCGATAGCCTGAAATTTTTTCCCTTTTTCCAGAGAAGATTCCATGCTCAGCTTGAGGTGTTTTTCCCCGTTTCCCACCGCGCGCATTTCGGTTATTTTCATATCGCGGAGGAGAAAAGCCGGTTCGGGATTCGCTTCTCCATAGGGAGCAATTTTTTCAACTTTTTCAAAGAAAGTCCAGTCTATGTTTTTTATTTCAATTTCAGCGTCAATCTCGATGCTTGGGATAAGTTCTTCGTTTTTGATCTCGCGCGAGGCAATTTTAGCGATCTCTTTTTTTAGCTTTTCAAGATTTTTATTTTCCACCTTAAAACCGGCAGCGCTTTTGTGTCCTCCAAATTCGCTGAGAAGCGATTTTGAGCGGCTGAGAGATTCGATCACGTCAAACGAAGGTATGCTGCGGCACGAACCCCCGGAAAAATTTTCTCCCTTGTTGTAAATAAAAACCGGTCTGGAATATTCGTCCGCTAATTTTCCCGCGATTAACCCCAGTATCCCGACGGGCCAAGCGCTGTCGCCTTCAAAAATAATTTTTTCCGAGGGATTTTTTCCGATTCGTTCGCGGATTTGTTTTATGATCTTTTCAGTCAGGCTTTGGCGCCCTGCGTTAAGGAGCTCCAGCGATGCTACCAACCCCTGCGCTTCTTGCGCGGATTCAGTGATCAGCAATTCAAAAGACGTGTTTGCGTGATCCATTCTTCCTGCGGCGTTGATCCGGGGGGAAATTTGATATCCGATCGTGTCGCTATCGATCTTAAGAGCCTGGTCCTTCCCGCTGGAAGCGGACTTTGATGCCTTGATCTTTTTTATTAATTCGGATAATCCCAGGTTTTTTGTTTTTCCCAGAACTATTAAGCCGTAATTCAGTAATGTTCTGTTTTCGCCGAGAAGCGGCACAGAATCAGCCACTGTGCCTACCGCCACCAGATCAAGCAGCCATTTTTCAAAAGACAAGCTGGTTTTGGCGCTGTTTGAGTTTTGTTTGGGTTTTTGGTTGGAGAGCAGCGCTTGGGATAGCTTAAAAGCCACGCCTACGCCCGCCAGATTTTTAAAAGGATACTTGTCGCCTTTTTGCTTAGGATTGATTATCGCCAAAGACTTTGGCAGTTTGTCCGGAACCCAGTGATGATCGGTAACGATCACGTCTATGCCAAGCGAGTTTGCCAGTTCAACTTCTTTCCAGCTGGCGATTCCGCAATCAACCGTAATGATCAAGGATACGCCGGTTTTTTTGATTTGTTCTATCGCTTCTTTGTTTAGGCCGTATCCTTCTTTGGCTCTGTCGGGAATATAGATCGAGACTTTTTTTGCTCTCAGGAATTTTAATGTTTTTATGATCAAAACGGAAGACGTGACTCCGTCGGCGTCGTAATCGCCGTAAATCAAGATCTTTTCTTTTTTTTCTATTGCTTTGTAAATTCTCTCGACCGCTTTTTTCATTCCTTTTAGGAGATAGGGGTCGTGAATATCGTTTTTATAATCAGGGCTAAAAAACTCGTCGATTGTTTCTTGAGTGGTTAATCCCCTGTTATAAAGCAGTTGCAGTATCAATGGCGAGTGTTCGGGAAAAGTTTCACATAATTTTTTATCAATTGGCGGCTTGATGATCCATTTTGTTTCCATGACGATCAGTTTATTGTATTAGCAAATTTAGTTTTCTCGCAAACAATATTTTTATTTATTCGTTGCTTCGACTTTTGCCTTTAATTCTTTCCACTGCTCGTCCACTCCTTTTTGTATTTTTTCAACGATCGGCTGGTTTTCCGGAAGCAATAAATGTTTGAATCTGACCTGTGATTTGATCCAATCGCCTACCGGCAAAAGTTTGGCAGGCGTGTAGTTGATTTTATATTTGCCATTCTCGATTTCATACAACGGCCACAGCCCTGTTTCTACCGCCAACTTAGCTATTTTAATCGTTAAATTCGGCGGATGGCCCCAGAATAATTGGCACGGGCTTAAAATATTAATAAATGAAGGGCCGTCAACCGCCATGGCTTTTTGAACTTTTGAGGCGATGTCTGGCCAAAGGTGAATCGAGGCTTGCGCGGCGAACGGAATATTGTGAGCCGCAACAATTTCAGTTAAGTTCTTGCGGCGCTGATTTTTTCCATAACTGATTTTTCCCACAGGGGTTGTGCTGGTCATCGCGCCCAAAGGACTGGCTCCCGAGCGCTGATCCCCCGTATTCATATAGGCTTCATTGTTGTAGCAAACATAAAGAAATTTATGTCCGCGCTCCAGCGCTCCCGACAAGCTTTGCAGCCCGATGTCATAGCTTGAACCGTCTCCGCCAAAAACCACGAATTTTATTTCTCGGCTGATTTTTCCTTGGCGGCGCAAAGCGTTGTATGCCTCAACGATTCCCGAAGCGGTTGCCGGGGCGTTTTCAAAAGCGCTATGGATCCAGGGAATATTCCAAGCCGAATAAGGATATACGGAAGTGGAAACTTCCAGGCATCCGGTTGCGGTTATCGCTACGACCGGTTCTTTGATGTTGGCTAAAATTTCACGGACACAAATCGGAGCGCCGCAACCCGAACAAAGGCGGTGTCCGCCGGTCAGTCTTTCCGGAGCTTTTGCGAGATCGTAGATAGTGGTCATGATAGAAAATAAAAATGTAAATATTAAAATAAAAAATGATAGTATGGGAATAAGAAGCTAGGCTAAATAATGTGTAGCTTAAAATCTCAATTTTCAAATCCTAAATTCCAATCAAATCCAAATGATTTAAACCCAAACAAAAAAATATTATTATCCAGTATGGTTTGAAAATTAAAACATTTAAAAATTCATTGAAAATTGGTACTTGAAAATTGAAAATTAACTCACGTATGAAAATATTATATCACTTTTTGCTCATTAAAACAAACTTGATAATTGACGTCTTTTTTATCGCTGTTACATTTCTACTGCGTTTTTAAGGTGGCGAATCGTTGCTTTGCGAGAGGTTTTATCGATCTCAATCGCGATAACGTCGATTCGCCATGAAATATCCTCCGAGTATTTATTTTCGTAAAGAAAAGTTTGAGCGGTTTTAATTATTTTTTTCTGTTTGGAAAAATTAACCGAATCTTCAGGAAGAAAAACAGAAGGAATGTTGTTGGTTTCCCTCGTTTTTATCTCCACAAAGACCAATTCTTTTTCCGGTGATTCGATAATTAAGTCTATTTCCCCCCATCTTTTTGAATAGTTTTGATCGATTATCGCATACCCATGTTTTTTTAGGTATTCTTTGGCTATTTTTTCACCCAAATCTCCAAAAATTCTTTTTTGTGTAAGCATATACTATAACATTATTTGACAAAATAAGCAATTCATTGTATTATTACAACAAGTTGTTTGATTTATGTCAAGACGGTGTGTATAAATTTTGTTCTGTGGATAATATGTGAGTAACTGTGTTAGCCAATAGTTCATTATGTTGGCTTTTTGTTTATGATTTTTGCATTAAAATTGTTTTATCTCCCCCCCCCATCTTCCTCTGTACAAAATGTTTCACCCACCTCCGCTCCTGTACAAATTGTTTCACGTGAAACAATTTGTCTTCAGAGGTTTAGGATATTGGTTATAGTCTGTGTCTTAGCTACGGTGGGCACGCGTGAAACATTTTGCTTTTTATGTTTTAGATTAACCACTTTTTGAGTACAATAACACAGAGATCTTGTTTATGTCGATTAGGTAAGCTTGACACGTAAGCATTAGTCCGATAAACTTACTGTATCTGCTATTAAGGAGGTAGATATATTGACTTCTATAAAGACTGAATTGAAGAAACGAAAAAAAATTATAAAAATCGCAAAAATTTTGTCAATGCGGGATGAGGGACCAGGTGATTATCCAGAAATGGATGTTGTGGATACTAAAGGAAAAAAGCACGTACTTTCAGCCCTTGATTTCTCTATCGATTTGCGCGAGTGGAAGAAAATAAAAGCTGGTTCAAAAATTGAACTAACAATTGGGGAATTGATTGTTAACAAAAAAATAATTGTTTAAGGTCGTAAGCGCTGGTATTAGCCTACGCCTTTTTTTTATGCTCTAATATTCAATATTAATTTTATCTTTTGCAGTAGAAAGAACTAGTCCAATTGTAAGCCAAAAAGTTAATTGCCCTTGCTGAAGAGTCCAAAAATAATGATCAAACAACCCAATAAACAAGAATCCAATAAAAACTGATATTAAGCCCGTTTGCATTAAAAATGTTTCACGTGAAACATTTTGATTTTTACCGCTTAGATTAAGCATTGTTTTTAGCGTATTAGCATCGGCGAGTACGCGTGAAACAGTTTTACTGTTTGGCCAAGTCGTTTTTACTATTAAATATATAAATACTAGAAACATGCTTAACCCAATTAGTCCTAGTTCGCTGGCAATCAATAAATAGATATTATGTACGGGTTGGAATTGCCACGATTCCAATTGATTGTTATAAAATTTTTGCATTATGACTGTAAAATTTTTACCGCCGATTCCGGTTATTGGGAATTCTTTGATTATATTGATGGCGATATTATTATACAGAATTCGATTATCGGTTGATTCTTGGTATTTATTTTCATTATCGATTGTTCTGTTATTAATTTGTTTCCAATTAGTGCTAATAACTACCAATAACGGAATAATTATACTTAAAATTAATAAAGTGGTTCTTTGATTGAAGATAAAACCGGTAAATTGTTTCACCCACCTACGCAGAATCTCAAATTGTTTCACGTGAAACAATTTGTCTTGATTATTTTGCGTTAAACTTGGATTAAAGATTGATAGCATCGGTGGGCAGGCGTGAAACAATTTAGATCTAATCGTAAGAAATATAAAAATAATAATTATCAATATTGATGATAGCCAGGCTATTCTTGAGAAGGTTAAAATAAAGGCTGTTAGCTCTGCGATTGTTCCAGATACAAGAAAAGCATATAAAATTGTTTCACGTGAAACAATTTTATATGCTTTTAGGGTTTTATATGAAAATAGAAGCCAAATACCGCAAAAAATGCTTAGAATAAGGAAACCGGCGAATACATTTGGGTGCGGGAACGTTCCATAAGCGCGGATAGCTTTTTCGCCATCAACGACGATTTTGGCAACATTAGGAATCTGCGGGGACAAGATAGATTCCATAAAAATTCTTAATCCCAGGGATCTTTGTAGATAATATTGGGCTATTCCTATAAGCGATTCAAGGAACCCGGAAACAAAAATTAGCGCAGCAAGGTTATTAAAACCGAACCATTTAAACCGCCGGCTAATATATAAAAAAAGTAAACCGAATTCCAGAATCTTAACGGATTGATAAAAAGCGATATTTTTATATTCAGACCAGTAAATATTGATAAACGACCATGTAATTAATGTAATAAGTATAAAAGTACTGGGGATAAAAAGGGGAGAACCGTGGATACGTTTTGTTATTATACCGAAATAGTTTTTAAAAGTCAATGTATTGACAAAGAATGTTAATAATGTTGTTATTAATAAAATATCTGAAAGATAAAGGAAAAAAGTTGCATATTCATTGAAGGTTCCATTTAAATAGGTTTGGGGTGTGTAAAACGTCAGTCTTGTTTGAAAGGGAATTGATAATAAAAAAAGCGTGAAAAAAAACTTTTCGAGTTTATCCAGATCTATTTTTTGCAGATAACCCTTGAATTTTTGAATTAGGATTTTATTCATTGTCTATATGATAGCAGATTTTAGGATTTTTTAAAAACAAAAAAAGAAGACCACGTAGTTTGTGGTCTAAATAATTTTAAATTATTTTTTAAAATTATTTATATTTATTTGCCAGGCCTGGGTTTGTCCATTTTTTCCTCCATTCTTTTGATCTGTTTATTTAATAGTTTATAAACAGTACGCGAGCGTCATACCCGCAGATTTTTTCGCCTAAAGCATATAGAGCATTTCCACTAGACTCAGTGAAATTTATAATGCCGTTTACGATTAGTTCAACAGCGTTATCGTTTTTACCTATCGGTATTGCGACTACTGCTTTTGAAAATGCTATTCCTGCTCGTAAATCTTTTACGAATAGATCTTTTATTTCTTTTTCTTTTTTCAAATTTTTCTCCTCCTTGTTTTTTCTGGTCGCGCATCATATTTAGTCAGCGCGAACAAAAATATAATTTACCAAAATTTTTTATCTTTGTCAATACCCTAATTGTGGATAATTTAATAATATAAAAAAATCGCTTGATCTGAGACCAAACGATTTTTTCTTGAGCGGGTGATGGGACTCGCACCCACGACCTTCTCCTTGGCAAGGAGACGTTCTAACTGCTGAACTACACCCGCAGGCGATTGTATGGTGCCGAGGGGGAGACTTGCACTCCCGACACCAGCTTTTTCAGAGCTGTGCTCTACTACCTGAGCTACCTCGGCTCAAAACAACTAATAACTTAAAACTTATAACAAATAACAATGTAGGTTATAAGTTATCGGTTATACGTTATTCGTTATCGTGTGCACGTTGCTGGGATCGAACCAGCGGCCCTCTCGACGTCAACGAGATGCTCTACCACTGAGCTAAACGTGCCTAAATTAACTTAAAAACTTATAACCTAAAACTCATAACAAAATTTGTTATCGGTTGTTAGTTATGAGTCTCTGGTTATTTTAGGTGCCCAGGAGAGGATTTGAACCTCCAAGCCCGTAAGGGCGCTACCACCTCAAGGTAGTGCGTATGCCAGTTTCGCCACCTGGGCCAGTCTAGCTTTTCGCCAATAACTATACGCTTTCTTATTTCGCTATTTCTTTTTTGACTTTCGGTTTAGCGGTTAAGGCAACATCTTTTATGTCTTTGAAGCGGGCGGCTTTACCGGCTTTGTCGCGCAGGTAATAAAGCTTTGCTCTTCTGACCTTGTTTTGTTTTACGACCTCGATCTTTTTAATACTCGGCAAATCTAAAGGAAGAATATATTCCGCGCCAATTCCGTCGCTGATCTTTCGTACGGTGATCGTTGAATGCGCACTTTTGCCGTGGCGAGAGATCACGATTCCTTCGTAAACTTGGATCCTTTCTTTAACTTTGTCAGCCTCTTTGGCTTTTGCTTGTTTTTTTGATTTTGTCTGGGTTAAAACTTCAACAAATTTTTGGTGAATACGAATAACAGCGCCGGGTTTTATTTCGGGATGAGATTCTTTTTCTTTTGTCTGGTTTTTGACAAATGTTTCTAAGAGTGTCATAGGTTTAGATAATAATTACTGGTTAATGGTTCGATCTCGACGAAGCTCGGTGATGCCGAATGGCTTCCTTTTAAACTATTATTCCTAATAATTCTGGTTCGGTCGAATGGATTAATAATAATACAAAAGCTGTTATTAGTCAACCCCGTTATAGGTTTTAGGGGTGAATTTCGATCAGCGTTTTCAGAAAATCGTTTAATTCTTTTGGCAAAGGAGAAGAAAATTTTAAGGTTTTTTTAGCGGGAGAAATAAAGTCGAGGGCAGCGGCATGCAAAAAATGGCTTTTAAGAGGAACGATTTTTTGTGTTTTATTCCATTTGTAAATTTTATCGCCAACGATATTGTGTCCCAAGGCGGCAAAGTGAACCCGGATCTGATGCATTCTTCCTGTTTCGGGCATTGCTTCGGTTAAGGTATATTCATTTCCGGCAGAATCTTTTAAATATTTGAGAACCGTAAAGCGGGTGAGGGCGGGCCGGGCGCTATCGGTGATATTCTTTTCTTTGATCGCGACTTGTTTTGTCGGCACAGTTTCTGATCGCCTGATGGGAAAATCAATTATTCCTTCGCGTGGCGTTAAAATTCCATGCACTAGGGCGAGATAAGTTTTTTTAACTTCACGGTTTTTAAAAATGTTTTTGAAGTATTCGAAAGAGGAATTATTTTTTGCGATTATCATTATGCCGGAAGTGTCTTTGTCCAGGCGGTGAACGATGCCGGGCCGCATTGGGTCTTCGCCAACACTTTTAATTTCCGGCCAGAGCGCGAGCAGTCCGTTCACTAAAGTTTTTTCTTCGTGCTTGGTTCCGGGATAAACCACGAGTCCCGCCGGTTTATCGATAACCGCGAAATCTTTTTCATCGTGAATTATTTTAATTTTTACTGACGGGTCAGGGGATAGGTCTGTTTTTTCGGCTGGCGGTTTAATTTCAACAACATCTTCGGTTTTAATTTTATAAGATGATTTTGTTTCTTTGCCGCTGATTAAAATATTTTTTTCTTTGATCATTTTTTGGATCGTCGCGCGCGAATATTCCTGAAGCTTTTCGCTCAAAAATTTATCAAGGCGTTTGCCTTGATCTTGCGTTTCGGCTTTAAATTGGAAAGCTTGGGACATAAATAAAATATTTATTTGCTATCAATAATTAATAATTTGTGCGCCTGCTTGGAATCGAACCAAGAACCGCTAAGGTATAAGCTTAGTGCTCTAACCAATTGAGCTACAGGCGCCCTACTGCGCTCTGATTGCTATCAGAGCTTCGAAGGGTGAATGATACACTGTATAGGCGCTACTTGTCCTTCCGAAGCTCAAGTTAATATTTGAGCGAAGGAGGGAGCTACAGGCGCTTATCATTTTATCTTATACTCTTTTCAAAGATTTTTCAATAGCTTCCAGGTTTCCTTTCAGTATCTCATAGGGATTGGCAAAGTCTTCTTTTCTGCCGGTTTTATGATGCGTGATCCCGCTAGCGGCGAATTTTATGGCGGAAGCGGTGGAGATTGAGACGACCAAATCTTTTTCGTTAATGATTTTTTCTTCCCGCGCCTGGCGGATCGCGTCGAGCGCCACTGCGCTTTGCGGGCAGATATTGGCGCCGGCTCGGGTGAATCTCGCCCAGGTTTTTAAAATTTCTTTTTCCGATGAGCGGAAGAATTTGATATTGAAAGCGCCGTAAAGTTTTTTGATACGGGGGAAACTGACCGGGCTATTGATATTCATTGCCGAAGCGACAGTGTCTTGATAAATTCCCGGAGTGTATTTTTGATAATCGCTTTCGGCCCAGCGGACCAGAGTGTCGGAAGCGCCGGTTTGAGCGGCGATGATTCCGGGGAGTTCCGGAATCAATCCAAATTCTTTGGCGCGGAGCAGGGTTTGGAGCAGCGCGGATAGATTACCGCCATTGCCAACCGGCACCGAGATCCATTTCGGCGATGCCCAAGAAAGGTCTTGCAGAATTTCCAAGCCAATTGATTCTTGTCCGACAATTCGCATATCGTTTTTACTGTTCACTAAAATCAGTTCCGGGTGGCGGGCGGTAAATTGCTGAATGAGCGTCATACAGCCGTCGAAACCATCCGGGTGATTGATCGCTTTAACTTCGGCGCCATGCGCCATGGCTTGAAAAAGCTGGGGGTCGGAAATTTTTTGATTGGGCACCATCACGATGCAGCGCAAGCGGTCGCGGACATAAGCGGAGTAAACCGCGGCTGAAGCCGAAGTGTCGCCGGTCGAAGCGCAGCTAATGCCTTTGATCTTTAGATCCGGATAATCTTCTTGCAATCGCAAAGCGTCGGAGATCGCGACCGGCATTCCCCGGTCTTTGAAGCTTTCGGAAGGGGATTGGCCTTCCATTTTTATGTAAAGATTTTCCAGGCCAATCTCTTTTTTAAGCCAGGAAGGAATTTCGAATAAGTCGGTTTGGCCTTCTTTTAGGGAAATTATATTTTTTTCAGGAAATCCCGGGAGTAAGAGGTCGCGCCAAAGCCAGACTCCGGAATCATTCGGGTAGATCTTTCTGGCTTCGCCGTACCGCAAGCTATCAAAAAAACCTTGAGCTTTTTTACCAATGCCGATCTTGTTTTTTATATATTCTTCGTCCCTTTCAACCAGCAAAAGCCCCTGGCAATCGGGGCAAGTATATAAAAATCTATCCGGCTGGAATTTTTTTCCGCAAGAGATGCATTGGTGAAAGTAACGGAAAGGAGTCATAGTGGTATTTTGTGTTTAATTATTTAAATCGGCAAAGCTCGTCAATCATTTTTGATTGCCCACTTCGACTCGACGAATCGAGGCGAGCATGGGTACCCCTTTCTTTCCCCTGATGCATTCAAAAATGAATTGACTTCGATTTTAAGGATATACCAATTAGCGTGGTTTGTGTTCTTCTTTATACTATCAAATATAGCTTAAAATTCAAGTATTCTGCATAAGTTCACATACATCTTGCACTCCATGAAACCCTAAATGGAGTTTTACAATTCAATCCATTCTAAATATACTGGTATTAAAGGTTTTATCACCTTGTATAATTACGCCTTAAAATACCAATATATGATCACTGC
>JAUYBG010000001.1 GCA_030693205.1 bacterium | reverse complement strand
TTATCCATCCCTATCGCCGCCCGACACTGCCTTTCTGTTTTTAAATCAGATAATCCCAATTTCATAGCCGTTTATTAGTCCTGTTTTATTGATAATAGTGATTATCTATTCTTATTTATTCTGGTGCAACAAGTCTATTTTTCTTCCTATGGAGGATGAAGGAGCTGTTTATACTGTTTTTGAAGTGCTTAATAGTCGTGGTCTTGATGTTGACTGGCTTGATAAATGCAAGAGTTTATTAATGGGTTTGCTTTATGAAAAAATACAGTCTGTAAATCATGAAAAACCTGAGGATGCCGAGGTTGCTTTAAAGACCCACTTAGGTATTCTTCATCAGTACTGGGCTAATATATATAAAACCGTTGGAATGAGGAAAATACAAGGGTATGAGGTAGTAAGATTTTCCGCGACATTAAAGAATATTGACAAAGCGTTACGCAAGGTTATGAGTCCAGAATCTGCACTAGATTTTTTTAAGGAAGACTGTATTTCAGTTCAAAAAATCATTGAGACCACAAAGCACATTGAGGAGGTTGTTTTATGCTTATCTAAGCTATATGACGATGAAAAGCTGAAGGCTGTTACCGATGTATCACAAGCAAGATTGCTGGCTGTATCCATTATGTTGAAATACAATAATGAGAATAATAAAAAAGACAGAGAAAAACTTCTTAATCAATGGGAGCGCACGTCTTTTAAGATTTATACTCTTTTCAGAAAAGACTCTCGTTCAGGAGTTGGTGACTATATTAGTGCAGCAAGGCAGGTTCAATTAGGTGAAAAAAGCGTTAATGTGTTAATCAAAATTATAGCTGACATAGGTAAAGATTTTGATATAAATAAAATTGATGAGGATTTTAAAAATGACTGGTATAACGGCTACCGTAAGGATATTCGATATTTCTTTTTTAAATATGAAGAATCTTTATCGAAAAATCCAGCTCAAAAAATATGGAATGGCATATGGAATTCAAATGTTGATGACACAATAGAACACGTTTTGCCACAGAATTTAAATGGTGAATGGAGTCATTTTTCAAAAAATGAACATGAAAAATATTTAAACTCTATTGGTAATCTTTGCATACTTTCACGAGGTGAAAATACAAAAGCACTAGATAAAAATTTCAATGGTGTTAATAGTAAAAAAGAAGTTTATCTGAATAACTTGGCTATAGTATCTTTAAGGGATATTTATTATACGGACGAAAAGAATAAAGAAGAGCGTGTTGTGTGGGATAAGGAAGCGATTGAAGAGCGAACCGAACGATTACTTAAGTTTGCAAAAGAGCAATGGAAAGATTTGGATGTGTAATAAATTAGCGGCATAGGTTGGATTGCGAAAGAGCAGCAACTTAACCTACAAACTTATAGGGTAAGCATTTCTTACCCTTTTAATTAAACGATGGGATAATTTTATGAAAAAATTAGTTTTGTTAGTTAGTTTATTAATTGCATTTTCAGCTAATGCTAGAGATTGTGAAAGTGAAGCTAATAATGGTGGTATGGTGGCTATGCGTTCATGTCTTATTGAAGAAAGCGAAAAGCCAATGACAGCCGCATATACTTATTTAATTAAAATACTGGGTGCTAATCAAGATGCAATCAGTGCTATTAAGCAAGCGCAAATTGACTGGGAAAAATTTAAGGTTTCAACGTGTAATTATGTTTATACGCTTGATGGTTTAGCCGCGTAGGTTGGGTTGCCGTCTTTTTGGCAACCCAACATTCTCTGGTATTCGTTGGGTTGCGAAAGAGCCGCAACCCGACCTACAAACTAATCCACCTTACGAGTTTTGCTTGCGTTTTCGTCCGCAAGACGTTGCATCTATTTTTCTGTAAGCAAGGGCTTACGGTGAAGTTTTTAATCAATTGGAGTAATTTTAAATGAAATGCCCGAACTGTAATTCCAGTGGCTTAACCATTGGTAAATGTCCAAATTGTAATGATATTAGATGTAAAAATTGCAAACCCAGTGCCAGTGTTAATAATACCTGCAAAAAGTGCGGAAAGGCGAAGTACGTCAAAATATCATAAATAGCTGCGTAAATTGGGTTGCCCTCTTTTTGGCAACCTAACCTACAAACTTATAGGGTACGCAATGCGTACACTTTAAATTAAAAGATGAGATAGTTTTATGAAAAAATTAGTTTTGTTAGTTGGTTTGTTAATTGCATTTTCAGCTAATGCTAGAGATTGTGAAAGTGAAGCTAATAATGGCGGTATGTCGGCTATGCGTTCATGTCTTATTGAAGAAAGCGAAAAGCCAATGAC